>RFIR01000499.1 GCA_003695135.1 Alphaproteobacteria bacterium
GCGCCGTGAGCAGCTGGACGGCGCTGAGCACGGTCGCCGGGCAGGCGCAGGCCGAGGCACTGGCGGCGGCGGCCGAGGCGCTGATGCCGGCGCCGGCGGCCATCGGCGTTCTGGAGCTGGAGGATGGCCGCGGGCTGTGGGAGGTCGGGCTGCACTTTTCCGACCCGCCCGACCGCGCGGGGCTTGCCCTGCTGGCGCATCTGCACGGGGCGGCGGATTTCGCCGTCTCTCGGCTGGAGGATCGCGACTGGGTGGCCCAGGTCCAGCGCGAGCTCTCGCCGGTGGTGGCGGGGCGCTTCTTCCTGCACGGGCCGCATGATGCCGACAGGGTGCCGGTCAACGCCATCCCGCTGCGCATCGAGGCGGCCATGGCCTTCGGCACCGGCCATCACGGCACCACGCTGGGCTGCCTGCAGGCGCTGGTGCGGCTCCACCGTGCCGGCATCCGCCCCCGGCGCGTCGGCGATATCGGCTGCGGCACCGGAGTTCTGGCCATCGCCGCACACAGGCTGTGGCGGGCGCGCTGCATCGCCTCGGACATCGACCCGGTCGCCATGGCCACCGCCCGCGCCAACATGGGCATCAACGGGGCGGCGGGCATCCGGGTGGTTCGGGCGGCCGGCATCCGCCACGCCGATCTGGCACGGTCGCGCTTCGACCTGATCCTTGCCAACATCCTCGCCCGGCCGCTGATGCGGCTGGCGCCCGATCTCGCCGCGCGCTGCGCGCCGGACGGGCATGTGGTGCTGTCGGGGCTGCTGACGCGGCAGGAGCCGGCGGTGCGCGCGGTCTATGCCGGGCATGGGCTGCACCTGCGCGAAGCCATCCGGCTTGGCGAGTGGAGCACGCTGATCCTGAGGCGGAGTGGTTGATCCTCGCGCATGGGGCAATGTTGCCCAATCGGAAAACGGGCTCCATTAGAACGCAAATACTATAATAGAGAGAGACCCCTGCGAAATTCCGGCGCGACGGGGCATCCCAGGCGAGACGCTTTTTCTGCCAATGTGTACTGCGCGCGTAAAGTAATTAGAAAATATTTCCCCAATCAATATTTGTCAAATAGGTGAAAATCAGGAACAAACTTCGCCGGCGCCGCAATTTCGCGGCGCCCGAGCGCGCCGACAGGGTCTGGCTTGTTCGGCAACCCAAATGCCTGTGCAGCCCATCGCCAGAGGACCGGACCGAGCCTGCAGAATCAAAAGGGCGGGTGCCCGGCACCCGCCCTGTTGCGATTGTCCCTCATGGCTGGGCCGTGTTCAGTACCGGCTCCGGGTGATGCGCTCGGCATAGCCCTCGATGTCGCCGGGCTCGATGCCGATATCGGCAAGCTGATGCGGCGACAGCCCCTTCAGCGCCTTCTCGGTCTCGCGCGCTGTCTGCCAGGCTTGGAATCTCGACGCGAGCCAGTCGAGAAGGCTCTGGCCGGGGATCGCGGTACCTGTGGCACCGCCAATGGTGGTATCGAAGAGTGCCATCTGCTGGTCTCCACTTCACATCTCAAGCCCGGCCCCCATGGCCGGCCCGCCGAGGAAATGGGGCTAAAGCGCGCGCACCACAATCGCTCTAAATGCATGTCAGGCATGCGATTTTTGCACAGTTAACGGCACGGATTCCGCATTGCACAAACGACGGAAATCGCGATGTCGCAAACCGTCCCGGCAATGTCGCGAAGCGGCAGAAGCGTGTCGCGAACGCATCTCGACGCGTCGTCTTTGGCGTCCCCTGCGCGTCGCCCCTTTTAACCTGTTCGCCTTTCGTGCTAGCTGGCAGGCGAGGCAGCGGCGCAACAGGAGAGCAGAATTGCGCGTCATCGGAATCGACCCCGGGCTGCGGCGCACCGGCTGGGGCATTGTCGATGTCGGCACCAGCCGAATCAGCCATGTCGCCAACGGGATCTGCAGCTCGACCGGCG
Source organism: Alphaproteobacteria bacterium (assembly GCA_003695135.1). Classification (GTDB taxonomy): domain Bacteria; phylum Pseudomonadota; class Alphaproteobacteria; order Rhodobacterales; family Rhodobacteraceae; genus J013. Next base: position 1,913 of record RFIR01000499.1, read on the forward strand.
AGGCGCTCGCCGAGCGGCTGCTCAGCCTTCATCGCGCGCTGACCGCCGTGCTTCGCCAGTGGCGCCCGCAGGCGGCGGCCGTGGAACAGACCTTCGTGAACAAGGATGCCGCCGGCACGCTCAAGCTCGGCCAGGCCCGCGCCATCGCGCTGCTGGTCCCGGCCGAGGCCGGGCTCGAGGTCGCCGAATACGCCCCCAATGCGGTCAAGAAGGTGGTGGTCGGCGTCGGCCATGCCGACAAGCAGCAGGTCGCGCGCATGGTGGCGATGCAGCTGCCGCGGGCCGAGATCGCCGGACCCGATGCCGCCGATGCGCTGGCGGTGGCGCTGTGTCATGCCCATCACGCCCGCTTTGCCGGGCGGCTGAACGGCGCGCTGGAACGGGCGCTGGAGACCGGCCCGTGATCGGCAGGATCTCCGGCACCATCGACCATGTCGCCGCCGATCACGTGCTGATCGACACCGGCGGGGTGGGCTATATCGTCCATTGCTCCGAGCGCACGCTGGCCGGCTTGCCCGGCCCGGGCGGGACGGCCGCACTCTATACCGAACTTCTGGTGCGCGAGGATCTGATGCAGCTTTACGGCTTTGCCACCCTCGCCGAGCGCGACTTTCACCGTCTGCTGACCTCGGTGCAGGGGGTGGGTGCGCGGGTGGCGCTGGCCATCATCGGCGCACTCGGCACCGAACAGGCCGCGCGGGCCCTGGCGCTGGGCGATGCCGCGGCGATGCGGGTCGCGCCGGGGGTGGGGCCGAAGCTCGCCCAGCGCATCGTCACCGAGCTCAAGGACAAGGCGCCGGCGCTGATGGGGCGCGAGGATGCCGTGGCGCCAAGCCCGGCCCCGACGCGGAGCGGCGGTGGCGGTGGCAGCAGACAGGCCGCGCCGGCCCGACAGCCGGCCAGCGATCAGAGTGCCACGGCCGATGCGCTGTCGGCGCTGTCGCATCTCGGCTATGCCCCGGCCGAGGCGGCACAGGCGGTGGCCGCGGCCTCCTCCGAAGCCCCCGACGCCGATACGCCCGCCCTGATCCGCCGGGCGCTGCAGCTTCTGGCGCCGCGGGGCTGAGCCATGGCCGAACCCGATTCCCTGCTCGATCCCGAAGCCCGGCCCGGCGATGCCGACCGCGCGCTGCGCCCGCAATCGCTGGCCGATTTCGTCGGCCAGCGCGAGGCGCGCGCCAATCTGCGCATCTTCGTCGAAAGCGCGCGCCGGCGCGGCGAGGCGATGGACCACACGCTATTCTATGGCCCCCCCGGCCTGGGCAAGACCACGCTGGCGCAGATCATCGCCCGCGAGCTGGGGGTGAACTTCCGCATGACCTCCGGCCCGGTGCTGGCCAAGGCGGGCGATCTGGCCGCAATCCTGACCAATCTCGATGCGCGCGACGTGCTGTTCATCGACGAGATCCACCGCCTCAACCCGGTCGTCGAGGAGGTGCTCTACCCGGCAATGGAGGATTTCGCGCTCGATCTGGTGATCGGCGAGGGGCCCTCGGCGCGCACGGTGCGCATCGACCTGCCGCCCTTTACCCTTGTCGGCGCGACGACCCGGCTGGGGCTCTTGACCACGCCGCTGCGCGACCGCTTCGGCATTCCCACCCGGCTGGTCTTCTATGACGTGGCCGAGCTTGAGCATATCGTGACCCGCGGCGCCCGGCTTTTGGGTGCGGCCATCGAGCCCGACGGCGCGCGCGAGATCGCTCGCCGTGCCCGCGGCACGCCGCGCATCGCCGGGCGGCTGTTGCGGCGGGTGATCGACTTTGCCGTGGTCGAGGGCGATGGCCGCATCACCCGCGCGCTGGCCGATGGCGCGCTGACCCGGCTGGGGGTCGACGATCTGGGGCTCGACGGGGCCGACAGGCGCTATCTGCGCCTCATCGCCGAGAATTTCGCCGGCGGGCCGGTCGGCATCGACACCATGGCCGCCGCGCTGAGCGAGGCGCGCGACGCCATCGAGGAGGTGATCGAGCCCTTCCTGCTGCAACAGGGGCTTCTCCTGCGCACCCCGCGCGGGCGGATGCTGGGCCAGAAGGCCTGGGCGCATCTGGGGCTGACCCCGCCGAAGCCGGAGGGTCAGGCCGATCTCTTCGACGAGGGCTGAGGCGTTGCGGCTCGCCCATGCCAGCTGGCCCGAGGTCGAGGCGCATCTTTCCCGCGGCGGCGGCATCATCCTGCCGGTGGGCTCGACCGAGCAGCACGGGCCGATGGGGCTGATCGGCACCGACACCATCTGCGCCGAGGCGATCGCGCTGCGCGC
>RFIR01000077.1 GCA_003695135.1 Alphaproteobacteria bacterium
GCTCTTGAAGTAACGGATGGTACCGGCCAGCGTCGCACTGTCGGGCACCACATTGTAGGCCGAGCCGGCATTGATCTTCGTGACCGAGACCACGCAGGCGTCGAGCGGCGCGACGTTGCGCGAGACGATCGACTGGATCTGCCCGATCAGCGCCCCAGCGACGATCACCGGGTCGCGCGACTGCTGCGGCATGGCGGCGTGGCTGCCGCGGCCCTGGATACGGATGTCGAAGAAGCTGGCCCCGGCCATGGCCGTGCCCTTGCAGACGCCGACCCTGTTGGGCTGGCCGTCGGGGAAGTTGTGCATCCCGTAGACCTCGTCGCAGGGAAAGCGCTCGAACAGCCCGTCCTCCAGCATCCCGCGCGCGCCGCCCAGCCCTTCCTCGGCCGGCTGGAAGATCAGCACCGCGGTGCCGTCGAAATCGCGGGTGGCGGCCAGATGCTTCGCCGCGCCCAGAAGCATGGTGGTGTGCGAATCGTGGCCGCAGGCATGCATCACGCCCGGCACCTGCGAGGCATAGGGCAGGCCGGTCGCCTCCTCGATCGGCAGCGCATCCATGTCGGCGCGCAGCCCCACCCGGCGGTTGCCGCCGCCGCGTCCGCGGACGATGCCGACCACCCCGGTGCCGGCGATGCCCTCATGCACCTCGTCCACGCCCCAGGCGCGCAGCCGCTCGGCGACGATGCCGGCGGTGCGGGTCTCGGTGAAGCCGAGCTCGGGATGGGCGTGCAGGTCCTCGAATATCGCGCGCAGCTCGGTCTCGGCTTCGGCGATGGTGGGCAGTATGGCCATGGCGTCTCCTCCCGTCCCGCATCCTGTGGCCGCGCTCAGGCCGCGCGCTCGGCGCCGAACTCGACATCCTTGCCCGGCGCCGCGTCCAGCAGCAGCCTGGTGTATTCGTGCCGCGGGTTCATGTAGACCGTGCGCGTCGGTCCCTGTTCGACGACCACGCCCTTCTGCATCACGATCAGCCGGTCGCAGATCTGTGCCGCCACCCGCAGATCGTGGGTGATGAACAGCATCGCCAGATTGTAGCGGGCGCGGATGTCGTCGAGCAGATCCAGCACCTGCGCCTGCACCGAGACATCGAGCGCCGAGACCGCCTCGTCGGCGATCAGTACCTCCGGCTCCACCGCCAGTGCGCGGGCGATGCAGATGCGCTGGCGCTGGCCGCCGGAGAACTGGTGCGGATAGCGCTCCAGCGCGTCGCCCGACAGCCCCACCAGCTCCATCAGCGCGCGCGCGGTGGCCAGCGCCTTGTCCTTCGGCACGCCGAAATTCATCGGCGCCTCGATCAGCGACTGACCGATGGTCCGCCGCGGGTTGAGCGAGCGGTAGGGATCCTGGAACACGATCTGCACCAGCCGCCGGTGCGGGCGCAGCCTCGATTCCGGCAGGGTGGCGATCTCGGTGCCGTGCAGGCTGATGGAACCGGCGGTCGGCTCGATCAGCCGGGCGATGCAGCGCGCGACGGTGGACTTGCCCGATCCGCTCTCGCCGACGATGCCCAGCGTCTCGCCCTTGCGCACGTTGAGATCGACATTCTGCGCCGCCAGCACCACCCGGCCGCGGCCGAGAATGCCGGGGCTGCCGAACCGCTTGACCAGCCCGCGCACCTCCACCGCCTGTTCGCCGGTGACCGGCGCGCGCTCGGGCGGGTGCATCGAGGGGACCGAGGCCATCAGCATCCGCGTATAGGGCTCACGCGGCTCGCGCAGCACCTGGTCGCGCGGCCCCTGCTCGACGACGCGGCCATTCTGCATCACCACCACCCGGTCGGCGATCTCGGCCACCACCCCGAAATCATGGGTGATGAACAAGACGCCTGTGCCGCGGCGCTCCTGCATCTCCTTGATCAGCTTGAGGATCTGCGCCTGGGTGGTGACATCCAGCGCGGTGGTCGGCTCGTCGGCGATCAGGAGCGAGGGATCGAGCACCAGCGCCATGGCGATCATGATCCGCTGCCGCTGCCCGCCGGAAAGCTGATGGGGATAGGCATCCACCATCTTCGCCGGCTCGGGCAGATGAACCATGTCCATGATCTCGATGGCACGGGCGCGCCGTTCGCGCGGCGACATCGAGGTGTGGATTTCCAGCACCTCGGCTATCTGTTCGCCGACCCGCGCCACCGGGTTCAGCGCGGTCATCGGCTCCTGGAAGATCATCGCCATGCGGGTGCCGCGCAGCGCCCTGAGCCGCCCGGGGCTGGCGGTCAGCGTGTCCTCGCCCTCCAGCATCGCCTCGCCCCTGACCGGGCGCAGGGCCGGCGGCAGCAGCCCCATCACCGCCTGCGCGGTCACCGACTTGCCCGAGCCGGATTCGCCGACCACGCAGACGATCTCGCCCCGGGCAACCGTGAAGGAGATGTCCTCGATCGCATGGGGCCGGTCCGCGCCGCCGGGCAGCGACACGGTCAGCTTCCTGACCTCGAGCACATTATGTCCGTTCGCCGTCATGCCCGCCTCAGAACCGCTTGGCGAAGCGCGGGTCGAGCGTGTCGCGCAGCCCGTCGCCCAGCATGTTCACCGCCAGCACCGTCAGTGCCAGAACGACGCCGGGATAGAGGATCTGGTAGGGATGCAGCTGGAAGTTCTCGCGCGCCACCCCCATGATGTTGCCCCAGGTCGGGACCTCGTCGGCCGGGATGCCGAGGCCGAGAAAGCTCAGGATCGCCTCGACGATGATGGCCGAGGCGACGATGAAGGTGCCCTGCACGATCAGCGGCGCCACCGTGTTGGGCAGCACGTGGCGGATCAGCAGGAGATGCACCCGCGTGCCGGCGCAGATCGCCGCCTCGACATAGGGCTCCTCGCGGATCGACAGCACGATCGAGCGCACCAGACGCACCACCCGCGGCACCTCCGGTACCACGATGGCGACGATCACGCTCAGAAGCCCGGCATTGAAGACCGAGACCACGGCGATCGCCAGCAGGATCGCCGGGATCGCCATCAGCCCGTCCATGATGCGCATGATGATGCCGTCGAGCAGGCGGAAATAGCCGGCCGCCAGCCCGATTACCATGCCGATGGCGATGGCCAGTGCGGCCACCGCCACCCCGACGACCAGCGACACGCGCGAGCCGTAGATGACGCGGGAATAGATGTCGCGCCCCAGCGAATCCGAGCCCATCGGGAAGGTGACCGGCACCTTGACGCGGCCTTCCTCGGTATAGACCTTCATCACCCCTTCATGGCCCGGCGGTTTCAACCGGTTGGCGGTGGACAGCGCGTTGGGATCGCGCGTGCCCAGATAGGGCGCAAAGATCGCCATCAGCACGATCAGCAGCACCAGCACGCCGCCGATCAGCACCGACGGGTGCCCGGCCATCCGTCGCAGGGTCTGACGGGCGGGAGAGATGGCGGCGGCGTCCGACATCAGTAGCGGATCCTCGGGTCGAGCACGGTATAGCTCATGTCGATGACCAGGTTGATCAGCACGTAGATCAGCGAGAACAGCAGCACCACCGCCTGGATCGCCGGGAAGTCGCGGTTGAGCACCGCCTCCACCGTCAGCAGCCCCAGCCCGGGGATGTTGAACACGCTTTCGGTGACCACCACGCCGCCGATCAGGATGGCGAAGGCAAAGCCGATCACGGTGATGATCGGCACCGCCGCGTTGCGCAGCGCGTGGCGGATCAGCACCTTGGTCTCGGTCTGGCCCTTGGCGCGGGCGGTGCGGATGTAGTCCTCGTTCAGAACCTCCAGCACCGAGGTGCGGGTCATCCGCGCGATGAAGGCGACGAAGATCACCGACAGCGCCAGCGCCGGCAGGACCAGATGGACAATCCACGGGCCGACACCGTCGGCCAGCCGCTTGTAGCCCTGCACCGGGAACCAGTCGAGCTCGATTGAAAACAGCCAGACCAGCCCGAAGCCGATCACGAAGACCGGCACCGAGAAGCCCAGCACCGAGAACCCCATCACCACCCGGTCGATCCAGCTGCCCTGCCGGTAGGCGGCGATCACGCCGAGCGGCACGGCAATGGCCACGGTCAGCACGATGGTGACCAGCGACAGCGACAGGGTGGGCTCGATCCGGGCCGAGATCAGCTCGCTGACCTGCTTCTTGAAGTAGAAGCTCTCGCCGAGATCGCCCTCGAAGATGTTGCCGATCCAGATGAAGAACTGACTCACGATCGGCTCGTCGAGCCCCAGCTTGCCGCGGATCTCGGCGATCTGGGCGTCGCTGGCGAAATCGCCCGCGATCATCGCCGCCGGGTCGCCGGGCGTCATGCGCAACAGCAGGAAGATGAAGATGGCGACGAACAGCATCACCGGTATCGTCGCCAGGATCCGCTTGAGCAGGTAGTAGGCCATTTGCCCCCCGCTACGGGTTCAGCCGGACAAGGGCGCTCCGCCGCCACCGGGGCGGCGGAGCGTTTCGCGAAGTCGCACCCTACTTCTTCTCGACGTTCCAGAA
>RFIR01000500.1 GCA_003695135.1 Alphaproteobacteria bacterium
GAGATGACCGCGGACGGCCAGATCACCGCAAACGGCGTTCCGCTTCAGTGACGTCACTGCCCCTTCCGCCGCGGGCGGGAGGGGCGCCTCATGCCAGGATCGAGATCGGATCCTCCAGCCGCCCCTTGAGTGCGGCGAGAAACCGCGCGCCAAGTGCGCCGTCGATCACCCGGTGATCGACCGACAGCGTTACCGACATAGAGGTGGCGACGCCGACCGTGCCATCCTTGCCGACCACCGGTTTCTGCAGCCCGGCACCGACGGCTAGGATCGCCGCCTGAGGCGGGTTGATCACCGCGTCGAAGCTCTCGATCCCCATCATCCCCAGATTCGAGATCGTGAAGCTGCCGCCCTTGTATTCATAGGGTGCCAGCTTGCGCGCGCGCGCGCGCTCGGCCAGCGCCTTCATCTCCACCGAGATCGCCGACAGGGTCTTGAGATCGGCATCGCGGATCACCGGCGTGAACAGCCCGCCTTCCACCGCCACCGCCACCGCGACATCCGAGCGGGCAAGGCGCAGCAGCCGGTCCCCGGCCCAGACCGCGTTGCAATCCGGAACATCCTGCAGGGCGAGCGCGGTCGCGCGGATGATGAAATCGTTCACCGACAGCTTGATCCCGCGCGCCTCGAGGCTGAAGTTGAGCTCGCTGCGCAGGGCGATGAGCGCGTCGAGACCGATCTCGCGGCGCAGATAGAAATGCGGGACGTCCCGCTTGGCCTCGGTCAGTCGCTCGGCGATGGTCCGGCGCATGGCATCGAGCGGGATTTCCTCGAATTCGCGCCCTTCGTAGAGCCGGGCGACGCGATCAGCGGCCGGCGCCGGCTGCTGCGGTTGCGGTGCAGGTGCAGCCGGAGCCGCGGGTGTGGCGGGGGCGGCCGGTGCAGCAGCCAGGCCGGCGGTGACGGAGGCGGCCTCGACATCGGCCTTCACGATCCGGCCGTTCGGCCCCGAGCCCGCGATCCGTTCCAGATCGAGCCCCTTTTCCGCCGCGATCCGGCGGGCGAGCGGCGAGGCGAAGACGCGGCTGCCGGGCGCCTCGGCCGGGACCGCAGCTGCGGTGGCAGAAGGCGGGGCAGGGGATGCAGCAGGCCGGGCTGCCTCGGTCGCGGCGGCCGGCGGGGTTGGGGGTTGTGCGGCCGCGGCCGGTGTCGCGGTATCGCCGGCCTCCTCGCCATCCTGCAAGAGGATCGCGATGGGGGTGTTGACCTTCACGCCCTCGCTGCCCTCAGGCACCAGGATCCGCCCGATGCGGCCGTCATCGGCGGCCTCGAATTCCATCACTGCCTTGTCGGTCTCGATCTCGGCGATCACGTCGCCTGAGCTGACCGTATCCCCCTCCTTCACCAGCCATTTCGCAAGCGTGCCTTCCTCCATGGTCGGCGAGAGCGCGGGCATCAGGATCTCGATGGGCATTCCCGCCCCCTTCAACGATAGCAGACGGCCCGCGCCGCCTCGATGATTTCGGCGGTGCTGACCAGGGCGAGTTTCTCCAGATTGGCGGCATAGGGCATCGGCACGTCCTTGTCGGCGCAGTTGATCACCGGCGCGTCTAGCCAGTCGAAGGCCTCGCGCATCAGCACCGCCGAGACATGTTCGCCGATCGAGCAGACCGGCCAGCCCTCCTCCACCGTCACGCAGCGATTGGTCTTCTTCACCGAGGCGACCACCGTCTCGGTGTCCATCGGCCTGAGCGTGCGCAGGTCGATGACCTCGGCCGAAATCCCCTCGCCTGCCAGCGCATCGGCGGCTTCCAAAGCATGGCGCATGCCGATGCCGAAGCTGACCAGCGTCACGTCGCTGCCCTGCCGCCAGATGCGCGCCTTGCCGAGCGGCACGGTGAAATCCTCGATCTGCGGCACCTCGAAGCTCTGGCCGTAGAGGATCTCGTTTTCCAGAAAGATCACCGGGTTGGGGTCGCGGATCGCCGATTTCAACAGCCCCTTCGCGTCGGCCGCCGAATAGGGCTGGACCACCTTCAGCCCCGGGACATGGGCGTACCACGAGGCATAGTCCTGGCTGTGCTGCGCGGCCACGCGTGCCGCGGCGCCGTTCGGACCGCGGAACACGATCGGGCAGTTCATCTGCCCGCCCGACATGTAGAGCGTCTTGGCCGCGGAATTGACGATCTGGTCGATGGCCTGCATGGCGAAGTTGAAGGTCATGAACTCCACGATCGGCCTCAGCCCGGCAAAGGCCGCGCCCACCCCAAGCCCGGCAAAGCCATGCTCGGTGATCGGGGTGTCGATCACCCGACGCGCCCCGAATTCGTCCAGCAGCCCCTGACTGACCTTGTAGGCGCCCTGATACTCGCCGACCTCCTCGCCGATCAGGAAGACCTCGTCGTCGCGGCGCATCTCCTCGGCCATGGCGTCGCGCAGCGCCTCGCGCACGGTCTGCTTGCGGAACCCGGTTCCCGCGGGCAGATCCTCGGTCGGCGCTGCGGCGACAGCGGCGGCTGGCGGGGCGGGCGCAGGGCGTGCGGTGGCGGTCGCGTTGGGCTTCGCCGCCTGCGCCGGTGCAGCGGTATCGGCCGCGCCGTCGGTCTCAAGCCTCGCGATCGGCGTGTTGACCTTCACGCCTTCGGTGCCCTCGGGGACAAGGATGTCGCTGACGATGCCGTCATCGGCGGCCTCGAATTCCATCACCGCCTTGTCGGTCTCGATCTCGGCGATCACGTCGCCCGAATGCACCTTGTCGCCCGGCCTGACCAGCCATTTGGCAAGCGTGCCCTCCTCCATGGTGGGCGAGAGCGCGGGCATCAGGATGTCTATCGTCATTCCTGGTTCGCTCCCTGCGGCGGGGTGACCATTCCGACGATGTTGCCCTCGCCGTCCTCGACATAGGCGCAGCGGCCGATGCCAGGAAAGTCCTGTGGCGGCAGCGCCTCCGAGCCGCCATGGGCCAGCGCCCAGGCATAGCGGTCGTCGCAATCGGCCACCTCGAAGGTCATGGTGCAGCCGCGCACCGGCGAACCGGCCTCGTGTGCCGGGCCCATGCGGCGCATCATGCCGCCGGTCAGCCCGGTCCGGGGACCGAAATCGGGGCCTTCGATCAGGTGATATTCCACCTCTTCCCCGCCCGGCATCGGTGTGAAGCTCCAGCCGAAAAGCCCGCCATAGAAAGCCCGGGCTCGCGCGACGTCGGACACATGAATCTCGAAATGCGCGGGCATCAGCCTACCTCTGCATAGACATCGGTCCACAGCTCCGACGGGTCCGGCTCGGGGCTTTCCTGGGCGAACTGCGCCGCCTCGTTGACGACCGTCTTGATGTCGCGGTCGACCGCCTTCAGCGCATCCTCCCCGGTGCCGTATTCCGACAGCAGCAGGTCGCGGACATGGCTGATCGGGTCGCGTTCCTCGCGCACCTTCTGCACCTCCTCGCGGGTGCGGTACTTGGCGGGGTCCGACATCGAATGTCCGCGATAGCGATAGGTCTTCATTTCCAGAATGTACGGCCC
>RFIR01000078.1 GCA_003695135.1 Alphaproteobacteria bacterium
CGGCGCTGCGCGGGCGGCATGTCGGCGGGATCGGCAAGGATGTCCTTGGCCGAGCGGATCGCGGTCAGGTTGGTCAGCATCCGGTGCACCGATTCGCTCAGGAACGGATCATGCGACATCCGGTCCGAAAGCGCGGCCACCGCATCGTGCAGCGCGCGGTTCTCGCGCTCGACCGCCGCCAGCGCGCGCGCCCAGTCGGGAAACCGGCTGACGAACTCCTCGCTGCGATCCGGATCGGCGCCGCGCGCGGCCGCGGTCTCGGTCAGTGTGTCGATCAGCGCCCGTTCCGGCCCTTCGGAGAGATCGGACGGGCTCAGTTCCAGCTCGCGCGCGATCGCCACCAGGACACGGCCGGCGACCGAGCGGCGGTTCTTCTCGATCAGGTTGAGATAGGAGGGCGAGATGCCCGCCCGCTCGGCCAGCGCGGCCTGGGTGATCCCCAGCGCCACCCGCCTTTCCCTGATCCGCAGCCCGGTGAAGGATCGTGCCATGTCCGCTTTCGCCCGTTTCGACCCGCCCAGCATGTCAAGCCGGCGGTCCGGGCGCAATGCGGGCGCTGCACGCGCGGCGGGCCGATTGACCGGGATGGGCGAGACTGTATAGTCCGCTCGCACGGCCCGGATGGCGGAATTGGTAGACGCAGCGGATTCAAAATCCGCCGCCGCGAGGCATGCCGGTTCGAGTCCGGCTCCGGGCACCATTAATACCGGCGTCAGGGGTGCATATCGTCGGCTCGCCGGTATCGGACAGACCGACCGGCGGGCCGGGGGTTTCGTTGGCAGTAGCGCATGAAATCCAGCGCCTGCGCCCGGGACAGGATGACGAGTCTGGTCTGAAGGGATGCGCCTCCATGCCCGGCAGGGCGGGAGCGATAGTCGCCGGAGCGGATCGCTTGGCGACATCCTGCGCCGGCGACGGGCCAGCCTGTCACCGCGTCGGCGTCGTCTTCATGAATTCGAGCGTCGCGGCGAGCGAGGACACCCCGGCCTGGCTGCCCAGACCGGTGGCGTTCAGGGCGGCCGCGGCCTGTCCCATGCGCACGCAATCCTCGACATCCATGCCCAGATGTAGCCCGGTGGCGAAACCGGCATTGAAGCAGTCGCCGCAGCCGCAGGTGCAGACGACGTCGATCCGGTAGGCGGGCATCTCGAAGGCCCGCCCCCCGCTGTCGCGATACATCGCCCCCTCGGCCCCCATGGTCAGGATCACCGCGCCCGCACCCTGATCGAGCAGGAAGGCGGCGATGTCGCCATAGTCCGAAAGGCCCGACAGCGCCATCGCCTCTTCCTCCGACGGCATGAAGTAGTCGGTGTGGCGCAGGAGCGGCCGGATCTTGGCCAGATCCTCGGCGGTGGCGGCGAAGACATCCAGCGTCGTGATCGCACCCCTGGCCCTGGCGGCGGCCATGACCTCGGCGGTGCGCCCCTGATCCATACGGTCCATCAGCCCGACCCCGCCGACATGGAAGATCGCGGTATCGGTCACCCGGTCCAGCGCATCGTCGCCGACGAAGAAGCCCGCCGTCGCCCCGCGCTTGTGCAGTGCCGGGCGCGCCCCGTCGGGCCTTGTGGTGACGATGGAGGAGGAGGTCATCATCTCGTCCACGCGCTGCATGTTGGCGATGTCGACGTCGAAATCGCCGAGCCGGCGCAGCACCCAGTCGCCCATCAGGTCGTTGCCCACGCCGCCGACGGCCTGCACCCGCAGCCCGTGCTTGGCCGCCACGATCGCGGCCGAACCGGCCGCCCCCGAAACCGCCAGCGTGAAGTCGTCGACGAAAAAGGTGCCGCCGCCGGGCGGAAGATCGGTGACCGGTCGGCAGAGGGCGTCGAAGGTGTAGAACCCCATCGAGGTATAGTCGAAGCGTGCCATCGGGTTCACCGCAGCCGCTCGCCGGTGGCGGCATCGAACAGGTAGATCCGTGCGGGATCGAAGGCGACCGTGGCACCGCTGCCCAGCGGGACGCGGTAGCTGCGATCGGCCTTGACCTCGATCAGCTTGTCGCCGGCCCTGAGCGTGAGGTAGGTGACATCGCCCGTCGGCTCCAGCCCGAAGACCTCGGCGCTCAGATGCCCCTCGTCGGCGACGGTGCAGTCCTCGGGACGGATGCCGATCACGACATCGCCGCCAAGCCGGTCGGGCAGACCGTCGACCCGGATCCCCTCGGCGCTGAAGGTGCCGCCTTCCAGCCGCCCCGCGACCAGATTCATCGGCGGCGAGCCGATGAAGCCGGCCACGAAGGTATTGGCCGGGTCGTGATAGATCTGGTCCGGGGTCCCGATCTGCTGGATCGCGCCTGCCTTCATGACCACGATGCGGTCGGCCAGCGTCATCGCCTCGATCTGGTCATGGGTGACATAGACGGTGGTGATCTGCAGCTTGCGCTGGATGTACTTGATCTGCACCCGCATCTGCTGGCGCAGCTTGGCGTCGAGATTGGACAGCGGCTCGTCCATCAGGAACACATAGGGCTCGCGCACGATGGCGCGGGCCAGCGCCGCGCGCTGGCGCTGGCCGCCCGACAGGGCCGCGGGCTTGCGGTCGAGAAACTCGCTCAGCTCCACCATCTCGGCCGCGCGCCGGACCCGGGCATCGTGTTCGGAGGGGGGAATCCGGCGCATGCGCAGGGGAAAGCGGATGTTTTCGTAGACGGTCATGTTGGGATAGAGCGCATAGCCTTGAAACACCATCGCCACGTCGCGGTCGCGGGCATCGACGCCGTTGACCACCTCGCCATCCATCACGATCTCGCCCTCGGTCGGTTCCTCCAGCCCCGCGATCATCCGCATCGTCGTCGTCTTGCCACAGCCCGAGGGGCCGAGAAGGACGAGGAATTCCCGGTCCTCGATGGCGAGATTGACGTCGCGCACCCCCCAGAATTCGCCCCATTTTCGCTGGATGTTTCGTAGTTCGATCCGTGCCATGTGTCTAACCCTTGACAGCGCCCATGGTCAGGCCGCGGCTGAGATGCCTCTGGATCGCCACCACGACGAGGAAGACCGGCACGAAGGCGAGAAAGGCCACGAGCGCGATGGCATTGTAGATCAGCCCGTCCGAGCCGCCGGTGAAATTCGCCAGCGCCACCGACAGGGTATAGGCGTTCGGCGTCGAGGCGATCAGCAGCGTGAACAGGAATTCGTTGATGGCGAAGATCATGGCGATCACGCTGGCGGTGATGATGCCGGGGATGATCGCGGGGATGATGATCTCGACCAGGATTCGCATGTCCGAGGCGCCGTCGGTCCGGGCCGCGTCCTCAAGCTCCTTGGGGATGTCGAGCATGTAGGAGCGGATGATCCAGGTCACCAGGCTGAGATTGATCGCCGCATAGACGATCATCAGCGCCCAGATGGTGTCGAGCAGGCCGGCGCTGCGGAACAGGAAGAAGATCGGGACCGCGACGATGGCCGGCGCCATCATGCGGGTCGACAGGATGTAGAAGCCGATGTCGTCGCGGCCGCGATAGCGGTAGCGGCTGAGCGAATAGGCGGCGGGAATGGCCAGTACCAGGTCGATCAGGACCGAGCCGAAGATGGCGAGAACCGAGTTGCGCAGATAGCGCGCCATCGGCCAGTCCTCCCAGATCATGTGCCAGGCCTCGAGCGACAGATGCGGCACGTAGATCGGCTGCGGCGAGATGATCTCGACCCGCGGGCGCAGCCCGATCGAGAGGAACCAGAGGACGGGCGCGAGGCAGAACAGCGCCCAGGACCCCAGGATGAGGTAGCGGATGAGCCGGCTCTCGCCCCTCGCGCCGCGCCTCGCGCCCATCGCTCAACTCCTCGCCGAGACGAAGGCCCGCTTCACCACGGTCTGGGCCACGATCACGGTCAGGATCAGCATGACGACGCTTGCCGCCGAGGCGTAGCCGAAATCGAAGGAGCGGAATCCCGTCCGGTAGATGAAATAGCTTATGGTCTCGGTACCGAAGGCCGGTCCGCCCTTGGTGATGATGAAGACATTGGCGAACATGGTGGTGATGTCGATGGCCCGCAGCGTCAGCGCGACGACGATCACCGGGCGCATCATCGGCAGGGAGATGTTCCAGAAGATCTGGAACCAGGAGGCGCCGTCCAGCCGGGCCGCCTCCTCGACCTCCTCGTCCTGGCCCTGCAGGGCGGCGACGAAGATGATGAAGAGAAAGGGTGTCCACTGCCAGACATCGGCGAGGATCAGCACCGCCCGGCTCAGCCAGGTCGAGGACTGGATCGCCAGATTGTGCTCGATCAGCCCCAGCCGGATCAGGATGTCCGAAAAGACCCGCGCATCGAGAAAGGCCAGCTTGTAGAGGAAGGCCACCGCCGAGGGCATGAAGAGCATGGGCACGAGAAAGACGATCCGCCAGCCCCGAATCCACGGATCGCGATAGGTGTGAAAGGCCAGCGTCAGCGCGATCACGCATTGCAGCGCCAGCGAGATCGAACCGATCAGGAAGGTGTTCCACAGGGCGCCGAGGAACTGGTAGTCGCCCAGAAGCCGCGCGTAATTGGCGAATCCGATCGGCCGCCACGGGCCGAACTTCACCTTGTAGAAGCTCTGGGTGATGGCGAAGACGCCCGGATAGAGCGTGATCAGCATCAGATAGATCACGGCCGGCGCCACCAGCAGATAGGGAAACCACCGCTTCAGGCGCCGGTTGCGCCGCCTGAACCTCGTCCTCGCCGGTTGCTGCGGGGCGGCTTTCGCCACCCCGCGCGCCGAGGGATCGAGATCGGACGCCTCTTCGGTCCCTGCCTTCGGCATTCCGACCGCCTTCCCGGTCAGAAGGGCAGCGGCTTGCCTTCGCCGACATAGAGGCCCGGCGCCAGCGAGGCGTAGTCGACAGGATCGCTGCCCGCATAGAAGCCGTTGTCGGACATGATCCGCCGGACCGCGGCCGCGGCGTTGTCGAGCGCTTCCCTGGCCGAGATCTGGCCGACGACGGCGCGGTTGATCTCGTTGCCGATGGCCTGCTCGATCGCAAAGGCACCGGGGATGCGCGGCGCACACCACGCATGTTCCAGGCTGTCCGCCCAGACCTTGGCCGGCTGGCTGACCTCCTGAAGGTTGGGATTGGTCAGCACCGAGCGATAGCCGGGCGCCACGCCATTGGCGTTGGCCTCGTTCATCGCCATGATCGAGGCGGTGGTCAGGAAGGCGAGCATCAGGAAGGCGCCCTCGGCATTGCTGGCCGAGGCCGAGACGCAGGAGGTCGAGCCGGCGATGTTGGGCGGCGCAAAGCGCCCGCCTTCGATGCGCGGCTCGTAGATGGTGACGAAATCGCCGACGATCTGCGACTGGTCGGGGCGCATCGCCTGGGTGCCCGAATCCTGCCAGCTGATATTGGTCGCGACCTGCCCGCCCAGCCATGCGGCGCGGTTTTCCGGCCAGCCCGCACCGGCATGGCCGGGGTTGGCGTTCTTGGCCAGCTGCAGGATGATCTCCAGCCCCTTCATGCCGGCATCGCCGTTGAAGATCGGCTCCCAGTTCTCGTCGAACAGCATCATGCCGGCCTGGGCCGAGATGTGCTCCCAGGTATAGGTCGACCAGAATCCCGGCGCCAGCATGAGCCCGATGCCCGAGACGCCCGGCGCGACATGGTTGAGCTCGGCCGACAGGCGGATCAGCTCGTCATAGCTTGGCACCGAGCTGGCCTTGTCGATGGGGCCGCCAAGCACGTCCTCGACGAACTTCTTGCGCAGATGCACCATCTGGATGTCGCAGTCGAACGGGATGCCGTACATCTGACCGTTGAAATAGCCGTAGTTCAGCCGGTAGGTGTCGTAGAAATCGTCCAGGGGCAGCTTCCACTTGTCGGCGAAATCCTGCAGCGGATGCAGGAAGCCCGGCGCCGCGAAATCCCCCAGCCACGGAGAGAAGAACTGAAGCGCATCGAAGGAGGCATTGCCCGAGATGAACTCGGCCACGACCTTGTCATACATGCTCTCGTCGGGGATCGGGACCAGCTCGACCTTGATGCCCGACAGTGCCTCGAACGGGGCCAGCCCCTCGGCCGCGGATTCGGTATCGGCCGCGCCGATGGCGAAACGCACGCTGGTCCCAGCAAGCTCGCTGCGCACGCGGTCCCAGTCGGCATTGCGAATCCAGTCCTTCGCCGGATCCCACAGCGGCTTGGCATCGGACATTCCGTAGAGCTTGCGATAGTCCTCGCGGACGTATTTCTCGATCGAGATGTCGGCGAGAACGCTGGCCGGATCGGGCAGGTCCGACTGGGCCAGGGCCGGCAGCGCAAGTTGCGAGCCCACCACCGACAGCCCGGCGGCCGAGCTGCTCTTCATGAAAGAGCGGCGTGAAAGTTTGTGCTTCATTTGTTGCTCCCGTGACATGGCGTCATCCTCCCGCGCTCGGCCACCGGCCGGGCGCCCCGGTCCGAACCTCCGCGTCTTCAGTTTCTTACACGACCGGCTTGCTTTGCATGCAGAACTTTCGCACAGTATACGCAACGAATGTTCAGACCCGGATGGATTAAGCGCCAGAAAAGGGTTTAAGTCAAGCCAATCCTGCGCCTGCAATGAACATTTGCATTGACAACAACTCGATAGTTCAAATAAATGCGGCACCGGGGCCGCCATATTGCAGAGCCGCCATCTTGCAGAAAGGGGTCGAAGCGATGCCATCCAATGTCGCCCCGACGGGGCTGGCGCGCGAACTTGCCGCGCGCGCCGCAAGCGGCCGCCCGATTCGGATCGGGCTGGTCGGATCGGGCGAGATGGGCACCGACATCGTCACCCGCACCGCGATGATGGATGGCATCGAGGTTGCCGCCATCGCCGAGATCGACCTGCCGGCGGCGCATTGCGCGGTGGAGATCGCCTTTGGCGAGCCGGGACACAGCCGCGAGATCGCGCGCCCCGATGCGTTCGACGCCGCGATCGAGGCCGGCCGGATTGCGGTGACCGACAATGTCGACGCCATGCTCGAATCGGGTCTGATCGACGTGGTCATCGACGCCACCGGCGTGCCCGCCGTGGGGGCCGAGATCGGTCTCGGTGCGATGGAGCGCGGCAAGCATCTGGTGATGATGAATGTCGAGGCGGATGTCACCATCGGCGCCTATTTGCGACGCGAGGCCGAGCGGCTGGGCGTGGTCTATTCGCTGGGGGCCGGGGATGAGCCTTCCTCCTGCATGGAGCTGATCGAGTTTGTCGCCGCCATGGGACACCGGATCGTCTGCGCCGGCAAGGGCAAGAACAACCCGCTCAATATCGATGCCACACCCGACGCCTATGAGGAAGAGGCGCGGCAGCGCAACATGAACCCGCGCCTGCTGGTGGAGTTCGTCGACGGCTCCAAGACCATGGTCGAGATGGCCGCCATCGCCAATGCCACCGGGCTGATCCCGGATGTGGACGGCATGCACGGGCCGGCGGCCGGGCCCGAGGCCTTGTCGCGGGTTCTGGTCCCGAAGCGCGATGGCGGGGTGCTGTCGGATATCGGCCGGGTCGATTTCTCGGTCGGCAGGGGGCTGGCGCCGGGCGTGTTCGTCATCGCCCATGCCGAGCATCCGCGCATCCTGGAACGCATGCGCGATCTGAAGATGGGCGAGGGGCCCTATTTCGCCTTCATCCGCCCCTATCACCTGACCTCGCTGGAAGTCCCGCTGACCTGCGCCCGCGCGGTGCTCTACGGCAAACCCGACATGGTGCCACTCGCGCGCCCGGTGGCCGAGGTCTGCGCGGTGGCCAAGCGCGATCTCGCCCCCGGCGAGAGCCTCGATCAGATCGGTGAATACAGCTATCGCGCCTGGATCATGGAGGCCGGGCGCGCCCGCGCCGCGCAGGCGCATCCCGCGGGCCTTCTGACCGGCGCGAGCGTCCATGCGCCGATCGCCAAGGGCGAGCTGATCACCGCCGCCAACGCCACGCTGCCCGATGCGCCGATCGTCGATCTGCGCCGGCGCCAGGACAGGCTGCTTGCCGAGGAGGAACTGGCGGATGCGTGACGCGGCCGCGCGCCCGGACGACAATCGCCCCTATCCGCTGCGCGCCTATGGTCCCGCGCGGCTGAAGGAGGCGCTGCGCAGGATGTACCTCATCCGCAAGTTCGAGGAGAGCGCCGAGGCCTGCTATGCGCGCGGCCTGATCCACGGCACCATGCATCTGTCGATTGGGCAGGAGGCATCGGCCGTCGGCGCCTGCATGAGCCTGAGCGAGGAGGACAAGATCACCTCCACCCATCGCGGCCACGGCCACTGCATCGCCAAGGGTGCGGATGTGGGGCGGATGTTTGCCGAATTCTTCGGCAAGGAGACCGGCTATTGCCGCGGCCGCGGCGGGTCGATGCACATCGCCGATCCGGCGAAGGGGAATCTGGGGGCCAACGGCATCGTCGGGGGCGGTCTTCCGATCGCGGTCGGCGCGGCGCTCTCGGCCAAGAGGCTGGGGACCGGCACCGTCACCCTGTGCTTTTTCGGCGACGGGGCCAACAATGAGGGGGCGTTTCACGAATCGCTCAACATGGCCGCGATCTGGGCGCTGCCGGTGGTGTTCGTGTGCGAGAACAACCGCTATGGCATGTCCACCTCGGTCGAGCGGTCGACCGCGGTGGCTTCGGTTGCCGAGCGTGCCGTCGCCTATGCGATGCCGGGGGTCAGCGTCGATGGCAACGACTTCTCGGCGGTGACCGAGGCGGTGGATGCAGCCGTCGCCCGGGCGCGTGCGGGCGAGGGTCCGAGCCTGGTGGAGCTGCGCACCTATCGCTGGCGCGGACACTCGAAATCGGACCGCAACCTCTACCGGACCAGGGAAGAGATCCGGGAATGGATGGCCCGGGATCCGATCGCGCGCTTCGCCGCCTTCCTGATCGAGCACGGCGTCATCGACGAGCCGGGGCGCGCCGCCATCGAGCGCGAGGCCGACGAGGCCATCGCTGAGGCCATCGAGTTCGCCCGATCCAGCCCCGAGCCGGACGTCGCCGATGTCGTGCGCGATGTCTACACCACCCGCGATCCGGCAGCAGACAGCACCCCCGGCGGGGCAGGAACGCGATGAGCGGCGCCGTGCGCGAGCTCTCCTATGCCGCGGCGATCCGCGAGGCGATGGACATGGCGCTGGCCTCGGATCCGCGGGTCATCCTGATGGGCGAGGATATCGGCGTCTATGGCGGCGCGTTTCAGGTCACCGGCGATCTGGTGCACAGATATGGCGAGGAGCGGGTCATCGACACCCCGATTTCCGAGCTCGGCGGCGCGGGCGTCGCCGTCGGCGCGGCGATGACCGGCCTGCGCCCGGTCTTCGAATTCCAGTTTTCCGATTTCGCCGCCCTGGCGATGGAGCAGATCGTCAACCAGGCCGCCAAGATGCGCTTCATGCTCGGCGGCGCGGTCTCGGTGCCGGTGGTCATGCGCATGCCGGCCGGTTCGGGCACCGGCGCCGCGGCGCAGCACAGCCAGAGCATGGAGGCGTGGTTCGGCCACGTTCCGGGGCTGAAGGTGGTCCAGCCCGCGACGCCGGAAGACGCCAAGGGGTTGCTGCTGGCCGCGCTCGACGATCCCGATCCGGTGCTGATCTTCGAGCACAAGCTGCTCTACAAGATGAAGGGTCCGGTCCCCGAAGGCCGCTATCTGACACCGATCGGAAAGGCGGCGCTGCGGCGGAGCGGCCGCGACCTGTCGATCGTGGCCAGCTCGATCATGGTACACAAGGCGCTGGCGGCGGCCGAGACGCTGGCCGAGGACGGTATCGAGGCCGAGGTGCTCGACCTGCGCAGCGTGCGGCCGCTCGACCGCGAGGCCGTGCTCGCCTCGGCGGGCAGGACCGGACGGCTGCTCTGCGTCCATGAAGGGGTCAAGACCCTGGGCGTGGGCGCGGAAATCAGCGCCATGGTGGCCGAAAGCGAGGTCTTCCACCGGCTTCGCGCGCCGATCCTGCGGCTCGGCGGGGCCGAATGCCCGATCCCCTACAACCCCCGGCTCGAAAAGGCGGTGGTTCCACAGATACCCGATATCGTGGCCGCGGCACGCGATCTATCCAGGAGGCCGAACTGATGCCCATCGAAATCATCATGCCGAAGGTCGACATGGACATGGACTCCGGCAAGCTCATCGCCTGGCATGTCGGCGAAGGCGGGAAGGTCGAAAAGGGTGCGCCGCTGTTCGACATCGAGACGGACAAGGCGGCGATGGAGATCGAGGCCGAAGCCGACGGCCATGTCCACCACCGGGTCGCGGAGGGAACCGTGGTGCCCATCGGCCAGCCGGTCGCCTGGCTCTATGCCGAAGGCGAAGCGGTCGGCCCGCCCCCGACCGCGGCCCCTGCCGGCTCTGCGGGGCGGGGCCCGGTGTGAAGACGGGGACGGGCTCCGGGCGGCCGGCACTGCGAAGATCGCCCGGCGCCTCTCCCTCCCGTCATGATCGCGATCGCCTTTCACCGGGAACGACGCGGTGGCGATGAGCGGCGACGACCCCACCGCCCGGGCGATGCGGGAACGCGCCGCCACCGATCCGCACAATCAGCTGCGCATCCGCGCGGCATGGCTCTATTATGTCGAGGGCATGACCCAGGCCGAAGTCGCCGAGCGTCTGGGCGTCAGCCGGGTCATGATCACAAGGCTGATCTCGGATGCGCGTCGCCGCGGCGAGGTGGTGATCCGCATCAAGTCGAGTCTCGCGCCGCTGATCGAGCTGCAGCATCG
This sequence comes from Alphaproteobacteria bacterium, assembly GCA_003695135.1. Lineage (GTDB taxonomy): Bacteria > Pseudomonadota > Alphaproteobacteria > Rhodobacterales > Rhodobacteraceae > J013. The sequence goes on from RFIR01000078.1 coordinate 10,633, forward strand.
TCTCGAGGAGCGCTTCGGTCTCGAACGCGCCATCCTCGCGCCGCTTGCCGGGCCCGAGCTGGATCCGACCCGGGCCATCGCGGCGGTCGCGGGCGCCTATGTGCCCGGCATCATCGAGCCCGACACCACGATCGGCGTCGGATGGGGCCGCACGCTGCACATGATGCTGCCCTATGTGGAAGGGCGGCCGGTGGCGGGGCTCCGGGTCGTCTCGCTTCTGGGCGGGATCAGCCAGGCAAGGCGGTTCAACCCTGCCGAATTCGCCTGGCAGTTCGCCGAACTCTTCAATGCGGAAGGATACCTGATCCCCGCCCCGGCATTGGTGGATTCACCGCAGACCCGCCACGCGCTGCTCGAACATTGCGGACTGGACCAGATCCTGCAGATGGCCGAGACCAGCAATCTGGCGCTGCTGTCCTGCGGCGGCATCGATTCTCTGACCACATCCTATCGCGTCGGTCACGTCTCGGAGGCCGAGCGCCAGTCGCTGATCGCGGCCGGGGCGGTGGGCGACATCCTGTTCAACTTTCTCGACCGCAATGGCGAAGCGGTGGATCATCCGGTCAACCAGCGGTCGATCTCGCTGTCGCTCGACCGTCTCAAGCGGATCCGGAAAAAGGTCCTGATCTCGGGCGGTCGCGACAAGATCGACATCCTTCGCAGCGTCATCAGGGCGGTATCACCGACCGTCCTCGTCACCGACGAACAGACCGCGCAGGTGATCCTGGAGCTCGAATAGACCCCCATGCCTGCGTCCCGGCGCATCGGGCCTGCGGGCGATACCACCGGCCTGGCCCCACGCTGCCTGCGCATTCCGGTGCATCCGGTCACCCTGAAGTGACGCCGCCGAGCGTGAATCCCCGATGTCAGCCATCGGGTCCCTGCGACGGGATGCGGAGTGCACCGGGTTGAACGCGACACGCTCCCGAAGCCTGCGCTGTCCCGCAAGAGCGAGAGACCGCCCGCACCGACGCCGCGAGCCGCGCGGCAGGGCCCGGCGTCGGATGGCGGATCGTCAGGCGGCCCTGAGCAGGGCCTTCAGCGCCGGTTCCCGGTCGGCCTTGCTGCCCAGACGGCGCAGCAGTTCGGCCAGTTCCTTCTCCTGAACCGCCCTTGCCGCGGATTTGGGCGAGAACCAGCGCCGCTTGCGCTCGTCGCGCTCCTTCCAGTTGCGCTTGAGCTTCTCGACGATCATCGGGAACAGGCGTACCCGGCAGCGGACTGCCGTGCCGTCCGGCATCAGCTTGTCGTAGTGATAGGATCCGATGGGCTGGCGCGAGATGCGTCCGACGGCGCCGGCTTCCTCCAGCGCCTCGATCTCGGCCGCAGCCCATGGCTTCTTGCCGTCCATCATCCAGCCCTTCGGCATCACCCAGCGCCCGGTATCGCGCGAGGTGACCATCAGGATGCGGATGCGCCGCTTGTCGTCCCATCGTATCGGCAGCGCCGCGATCTGCGCGACCGGCTCCTCCTTCATGCCCGTGCCTCCGTATTGTTGTCGTTGGTTGCCGTCTCGTCTTCCGTTGCGGCGCCCTCCCGCCGGCTCAGCCTGCTGGAAAGCAATAGACCGGTTTCCTCGGCGATGGGATAGGCGACGGAGCACAGCGACGTATTGATCAGCTTGAGCGCGCGCAAGGTTTCCTGATGCAGGTTGGAGGTCTCGATCGATTCCGCCAGCCCGTCGCGCAGCCGGCGCAGATGCCGCTCCTGCAACTCCCGCTCCAGGTTGCGGATGTGGTCCTTCTCCTCCAGGAGCTGGCGGGCCAGATCGGGATCGCCGGAACTGAGCACGTCGAGCGCGAGCTGGGCGTTCGAGACCACCCGGTCGTGGAAATCGCTCAGATCCCGCCAGCCCTCGTTCGAAAACACCAGACCCTCGCCATGCATCCGCCGGGCCATGTCGAACATGTGGGTAGAAATCTGGTCGCCTGCATCCTCGAGATTGTTGGCGATCGCGGCAAGATCCATTGCCTGGCGCGAATGGTCGGCGCCCAGGCTCCGCTCCTGCAGCTTGGCGAGGTAGAGCTTGGTGCCGAAATGCATCCGGTCGACCTCATCCTCGGCATCGAGGATTTCGCGGGCCACCGCGTCGTCCCACTTGCGATAGAGGGTCAGCGCCGGAACCAGCATGGCGAGGATCGTCTCGCTCATGCGAAGCACCTCGCGCCGGGCGCAGGCAAGCGCGCGTCCCGGCACCTCCAGCGCCGCAGGCTCCAGCGTGCCGTTCTCCGCCCTCACCGGAGCGCGCCGGTCGGGCAGCAGCATGCGGGCGAGACGCGCGAGTACCGGCGCGATCGGCAGGCCCAGGAGGAGCACCCCGAGGTTGAAGAGCAGATGCAGGTTGATCACCTGCCGGTGCGCAGCCGGTGCGAGGGGCGAAAGATCGGGCGTCCACAGCAGCATCGCCACCAGCGCCACCAGCGAGAGACCGCCGCGAAAGACGAGATTGGCGATCACCACCCGGCGGGCCGCGGCCGGCATCGACAGGGTCAGGATCAGCGGCACGATGCCGCCGCCCATGTTGGCGCCCAGCACCAGCGCCGCGCCGGCATTGACCGTCAGCAGCCCGCCCGAGACGAAGGTGACGATCATCAGCACGGCGGCGAGGCTGGACTGAAGCGCATAGGCAAGGATCGCGCCCAGCAGATAGGCCGAAAGCAGGTCGGCACGAAGATGGCCGACGACAACCGAGACCACGTCGCTCGATCCGAGCGGCGCCACGGTTTCCCGCACAAGGCCGAGCGAAAGGAACACCATGCCC
>RFIR01000501.1 GCA_003695135.1 Alphaproteobacteria bacterium
ACTTGTCCACCGCCTTCATCAGGCCGATATTGCCCTCCTGGATCAGGTCGAGGAACTGCAGCCCGCGATTGGTGTATTTCTTGGCAATCGAGATGACGAGGCGGAGGTTCGCTTCCACCATCTCCTTCTTGGCGATGCGGCTTTCCTTCTCGCCCTTCTGCACGGTCTGGACGATGCGGCGGAATTCGGGGATGTCGACGCCGACATGCTGGCCGATCTGGGCCATCTCGGCGCGGATCTCCTCGATCCTGTCGCGGTATTTCGTGCCCAGCTCCGCCCAGCCGCGGCCCTTGAGCCTGGAAACGCGGTCGAGCCAGCCGGGATCGAGCTCGGCGCCCTTGTATTCCTCGATGAAGTCGCGGCGGTTGATGCGGGCCTGATCGGCGATCTTCACCATGGCGCTGTCGAGTGCCATGATGCGCCGGTTGATGCCATAGAGCTGGTCGACCAGCGCCTCGATGCGGTTGTTGTGCAGATGCAGCGAGTTGACCAGCGCGACGATTTCCGAACGCAGATGGTGGTATTCGCGCTCCTGGCTGGCCGAGAAGGTCTGTTCCCTGTTCAGCGCCGCGGAGATGCGGCTTTCCTGCATTCGGGCCAGCTTGGCATAGTCGCCGGCGATCCTTTCCAGCGTCTCGAGCACCTGCGGCTTGAGCGCGGCTTCCATCGCCGACAGCGACAGGTTGGACTGATCGTCCTCGTCATCCGCCGCGCCGTCGGCGACGCCGGCCGGGCCACCGGTCACGCCGGCGCCTGCACCGGGGGCGGGCTCGGCCCCTTCCCCGCCTTCCTCATCCTCGGCGGTGAGTTCGTCTTCCTCCGCCTCCTCCTCCAGCGAGGCGCCGAAGGTGGTTTCCAGATCGATCACGTCGCGCAGCATGATCTTCTCTTCGAGAAGCTCCTCATGCCAGATCGTGATCGCGTGGAAGGTGAGCGGACTTTCGCACAGCCCCGAGATCATGGTGTTGCGCCCGGCTTCGATGCGCTTGGCAATGGCGATCTCGCCCTCGCGGCTGAGAAGCTCCACCGAGCCCATCTCGCGCAGATACATGCGTACCGGATCGTCGGTACGGTCGAGCGATTCGCTGGTCGTGGTGGCAACCGTCAGCTCGCGGCTCTTTTCTGCCTGTGGCTGCGCGGCGCTGTCCTCGCTTTCCTGCTCCTCGGATTCAACGACATTGATGCCCATCTCGGACAGCAGCGCCATCACGTCCTCGATCTGCTCGGAGGAAACCTGCTCGGACGGCAGGGCCTTGTTGAGCTCCTCATAGGTGATGTAGCCGCGTGCCTTGGCCTGGGCGATCATCTTCTTGACCGCCGCCTGGCTCATGTCGAGCATCGGGGCACCATCCTGAATGTCCTGATCCTTTACCTGCTCGACATCCTTTGCAGCCATTTGGGGCTCCTTGCTGGGGCGGCACACGGCCTGACGGGGAATCAGGCTTCGGAGGTAGGTACTGAATGTGGCGAATCAATGATTCGCCCAGCCTTCCTACCGCCTTTTCTTTAACCAGGACTCGTCCTCCTTTAAGCCCCGGAAATACTCCTCGAGCGATTGATTCTCGACTGTTGCCGAATCACCGGCATCGCGGCGGCCGCGCAGCGCGCTGATTCGCGCCTCGGCCGCCTCGCGCAGCCGCCATTGCAGCTGTCCCTCGGGCGCGTCGTTCAGCGCCTGCGGCAGCTCGGCGATCTCGGCCTCGATGCCCGATTGGGCCAGCGCCTTGCGCAGCTCCTCCTCGATGGCCTGCCGCGCGATTTCGGGCCGCGCGGATTTCTGCAGGCGGGGATTGAAGCGCAGCTGCGGCAGGCGGGGCAGCGCCTCCAGCGTTCCGGCATGCCCGCGCCCGGCAAGCGCGGTCGACAGCGCCGCGGCGGGGTCCTCGGCGGCGAGGCATTCGGGCAGCGCCTCGAGCAGGGCGAGGCGGAGCGCTTCAAGATCGGCGGAGCGGAAGTTCGTGTGCTCCAGCAGCGCCTCGAGTTCGAACGCGCAGCGCGGATGGTTGATACAGCCGAGCAGAATGGCGCTTTCGCGCAGGCGCGCGGCGGAGAGATCGCTGAAATCGGAGCGGGCCAGAAGCGAGGCGCGGGTTGCCGGCGTCGGTTTTGCCGGCATCGCCGGCCGGCTGCCACGTCCGAACCGGCGCGGGCCGTCCTTTGCCGGTGGCGCGAACAGCTCGGCCCGCCGGCGGCGGAATTCCATCTCGTAATGCCGGCGCACCGTTGCATCGGCGATGCGTTCCAGCACCCGGCGCAGATCGCGGTCGAATCCGGCCCGCCTTTCGGGCGTGTCGAGCTGATGCGCGTCGCGCTGGCGGTCCCAGAGCAGGTCGATCAGCGGGCGCGCGGCCTTTAGCACGCGGTCCATCGCCGCGACCCCGCCCGCGCGGATCAGGTCGTCGGGATCCTGCCCCGGCGGCATCACGGCAAAGCTGAGCGACTTGCCCGGGGCGAGATGCGGCAAGGCGAGGTCGATCAGCCGATGCGCAGCGCGCTGACCGGCGGCATCGCCATCGAGGGCGATCACCGGCTCGTCGGCCATTCGCCACAGCAGCGCCAGCTGATCCTCGGTAATGGCGGTGCCGAGCGGGGCCACCGCATGCTCGATGCCCGCCTGCACCAGCGCGATCACGTCCATGTAGCCTTCGGCGACGATCACCGTGCCGGCCTTGCCCGCCGCGCTGCGTGCCGGTCCGACATTGAACAGCGTGTGGCCCTTGGAGAAGAGCGGCGTTTCGGGCGAGTTGAGGTATTTGGCCGACTGGTCGGGATCGAGCGCGCGGCCGCCAAAGGCGATGGCCCGGCCGCGTGCGTCGCGGATGGGAAACATGATGCGGTCGCGGAAGCGGTCATGGGGATCGCGGCCGGAATCCAGCGGCAGGATCAGCCCGGCCTCTTCCATCAGCGCCGGCGCGATACCCTGCGCGGCCAGCGCCTGATGCAGCGCCTTGCCGCCGCCGGGGGCATAGCCGATCTCGAAACGCTGCTGCGTGGCCGCATCCAGCCCGCGCCGGTCGAGATAGGCGCGCGCCTCGCGCGCCCGCCCACCGGAAAGCTGTCGGCGGTAGAAGGCGACCGCCGCCTCCATGATCTCGCTCAGGGTCTTGCGCGCCTCCGCCCTTTCCTGCGCCCTGGGGTCGGGGGCGGGCATCGGCATGCCGGCCTCGGCGGCGAGGATCTCGACCGCCTCGATGAAGCTGGCATTCTCGGTCTCGCGCACGAAGTCGATGGCGTCGCCCTTGGCGTGACAGCCGAAGCAGTAGAAATAGCCCTTGCGGTCGTCGACGTGGAACGAGGCGGTCTTTTCCTGATGGAACGGGCAGGGCGCCCAGAAATCGCCGCGGCCGGGATTGGTCTTGCGCGGGTCCCAGCTTACCTTGCGCTCGGCCACGCGGGCCAGCGAGATGCGGCCGCGCAGCTCGTCGAGGAATCCGGGGGGCAGCGCCATGGCCGGATCATCTGCCGGAACGCGATCCGGTGCAAGGGGCGTGATGGGGGCTGGGCTAGTTCCCCGTCATCTCGATCGCCTGGCGCTCGCGCCCGGTTTCGGCATCGAAGATGCGGATGCGCTCGATGCCGGCCCCGTCGCGGCTGACGACCATCACCCAGCCCTTGCCGATGGTCGCGGCCTGGGCGGATTCGCCTTCGGGCAGCGCGATGGTAGCCGGTAGCTGCAGCGACACCGCGCGCGGCGCCTGCATCAGCCGGATGACAAGCAAGGCAACGACGATTATCACCCCGAGGATGAGCACGACGAGCAGCACCGTGACGAGGCGACGGATCAGGCGGATATGCGGCGGCTCGGGGAGGCCGTCGCTATCACTGGCGGAGTGCTGAGTCATGCCTGCTTCCCTGATGGAGCCGCTGGTCGTCGAACTGCCCGAAGGCTGTGCGCCCCGGCTCGACAAGGCGCTGGCCGGGGCGGTCCCGCCCGAAGCGGGGCTGTCGCGCTCGCGCCTGCGCGCGCTGATCGAGGGCGGGGCGGTACGCCGGGCCGGGGCCGGCACGGTCCGCGAGCCGGGGGGCAAAGTCAAGCCCGGGGAGGTCTACGAGATCGCCGTCCCCGAACCCGCCCCGGCCGAGCCCGAAGCGCAGGACATCCCGCTTGCAGTGGTCCACGAGGATGACCATATCGTGGTGGTCGACAAGCCGGCCGGCATGGTGGTCCATCCCGCGCCGGGGGCGGAGTCGGGGACGCTGGTCAATGCGCTGCTGCATCGCTGCGGCGGAGGGCTGGCCGGGATCGGCGGCGCGCGCCGGCCCGGCATCGTGCATCGCATCGACAAGGACACGTCGGGCCTTTTGGTCGTCGCCAAGACCGATGCCGCCCATGCCGGGCTCTCGGCGCAGTTCGCCGCCCATGACATCGAGCGGGTCTATCTGGCGGTGGTGCGCGGCCATCCGGGCCCGGGCGATCCGCGGCTGGCCGGTCTGGCGGGGGTCATGCGCGAGGAGGGCGGGTTGCGCATCGAGACCGGGATCGGCCGGCACCGGAGCGACCGCAAGCGCATGGCCGTCCTGCCGGGCGGGCGGCGGGCGGTCACCCATCTGCGCCTGCGCGAGCGGCTGGAGGGCGCGGCGCTCATCGAATGCCGGCTGGAGACTGGCCGCACCCACCAGATCCGGGTGCATCTGGCCCATATCGGCCATCCGCTGATCGGCGATCCGGTCTATGGG
>RFIR01000502.1 GCA_003695135.1 Alphaproteobacteria bacterium
GGCGGCGAGCTGCCGGCCAGCCTCGAAATCGCCGCCGGCAGGGCGGACATGCGCGCCCGGCGCCGGCGCCTCGGTCGGGATGACGAACTCGCCCTCGCGCTCGGCATCCTCCTGGATCAGCACGCAATCGGCGCCGTCGGGCATCGGCGCGCCGGTGAAGATGCGCACCGCCTCACCCGCGCCGACCTCTCCGGCGAACCGCCGCCCCGCCGCGGCCTCTCCCACCACGCGCAGCCGGGCACCGGGGGCGGCATCGGCGTGGCGAACCGCATAGCCGTCCATGGCCGAGGCGGCGAAGGGCGGCTGGCTGCGCCGGGCGGCGACGGGACGGGCCAGCACCCGGCCGCAGGCGCGGGCGAGCGGCACGGTCTCGACCGGCATCGGATCGATCAGGGCGAGTACCCGGTCGAGCGCCTCGGCGACCGGGATCATTCCGCCTCGAACCGGCCCGAGCGCCCGCCATCCTTGAAGACGAGCCTGATGTCGGTGAGCCGCATCGCCTTGTCCACCGCCTTGACCATGTCATAGACGGTGAGCGCAGCGGCGGAGACGGCGGTCAGCGCCTCCATCTCCACCCCGGTCCGGCCGGTGGTGCTGACGGTGGCCGCGATCTCGACGCGCGTATCGGTGCAGTCCAGATCGAGCGAGACCTTCGTCAGCGGCAGCGGGTGGCAGAGCGGGATGAGATCGGCGGTCTTCTTGGCCGCCATGATGCCGGCCAGCCGCGCCACGGCCAGCACGTCGCCCTTCTTCGCGCGGCCTTCGCGGATGATGGCGAGCGTTTCCGGCGCCATCTCCACCGCGCCCCTCGCGGTGGCGGTGCGGGCGGTGACGGGCTTGTCGGAGACATCGACCATATGCGCCGCGCCGCCGGCATCGAAATGGGTGAGCTTGTCGATACTCATGCCGTCACCGGATCCTTCAGCAGCGCGCGCGTCGCCGCGGCCACGTCCGGCTGGCGCATCAGGCTTTCGCCGATGAGGAAGGCGCGGGCGCCGCAGCGGGCGAGGCGGGCGAGATCGGCCGGGGTGGAGAGCCCGGATTCGGCGATGAGGCGCCTGTCGGGCGGGATCAGCGGCGCCAGCCGCTCGGTGGTCGCCAGATCGGTGACGAAGGTCTTCAGATCGCGGTTGTTGACCCCGATCAGCGGCGATTTCAGCCGCAGGGCGCGGTCGAGTTCGGCCTCGTCATGGACCTCGATCAGCGCATCCATGCCCCAGTGGCGCGCCGCGTCCTCCAGCTCGGCGGCGCAGGCGTCGTCCACCGCGGCCATGATGATCAGGATGCAGTCGGCGCCGATGGCGCGCGCCTCGGCCACCTGCCAGGGGTCGAACAGGAAGTCCTTGCGCAGCACCGGCAGGGTGCAGGCCGCGCGCGCGGCGGCGAGGTAATCCTCGTGGCCCTGAAAGCTGGGCGCATCGGTCAGAACCGACAGGCAGGTGGCCCCGCCCGCCGCATAGGCGAGGGCGAGCGCCGGCGGGTCGAAATCGGCCCGGATCAGCCCCTTGGACGGGCTCGCCTTCTTGATCTCGGCAATCAGGCCATAGCCGGGGGCAGCGGCCAGCGCTGCGGCGAAGGGCCGGAGCGCGGGCGCGGCGCGTGCGGCCGCCTCGATCGCCGCCAGGGGCCGCACCGCCTTGCGGGCGGCCACCTCTTCCAGCTTGTAGGCGCGGATCTTCTGCAGGATGTCGCTCATGGCGCCTTCCATAGCGCAGCCGGAGGCAGGCGCAAAGCGTCCACCTGCCGCGGCGGAACGGGGCAGGCCCGCCATCGGCCGGTGCGTGCCGGCAGCGGCGGGCCGTTGACGGATAGCCTGCCGCGGGATCTTCCCCGCGAGGAAGGGTTTTGCAGGGGTCTCTAGAAGAGACCCTTCCGAAACTCCGCTGGCCAGACCCGGGCGCTGCGCCTGGGCGCCGCGAAATGCGGCGCCGGCGAAGTTTGTTCCCGATTTTCACCTGTTTGGTAAATATTGATTGGGGAATTATTTTATAATTACTTTACGCGTGCGCAGTACACATTGGCAGAGAACGCGTCTCGCCTGGGATGACCAGTCGCGCCGGAGTTTCGCAGGACCCTCTAGAAAATAGATTTGCAATCAATATTTTGCAGTCAACAGTGAAGATAGGAAAATCGCATGTAGCGCCGCATTTCGCGGCACCCGGGCGAAGCGACAGGGTCTGGCCAGTGGAGTTCCGCAGGGGTCTGTCGCAAGGATTCTGCTGGCGGGGATTGATAGAGTCCTGCCTGCGGGGAGCAATGCGCGAAATCGCAACGGCCTTTCCAGTGGCGAGATGGGCGTGTTGACGGACAGGATCGCACCGCGCCTCGGGATCGGCCGGTCAACGGCCTGGGCGAGACCGGATCGGCACCTGTTCAGGCCCTCTGCCGGGACGCATTCGGGGCAGGCGCTCGCGGCGCAGCCCGGCCCGCATCAGGTCGGTTCCATCCGCGATCCTGCGGACACGGCCCTATTGCTCCAGTTCCCTGGCGCATTGGAGGTAGTAGTTCCGGGTCGGGCAGTTGATCTGCGCCTCCGCGTGCCGGCGCAGGATCTGCGCCTTGATCCTTCGCGCGCCTTGCGGGTCGGGCCCGGCGGCGATCAGCCGGTCGACCAGCTGCAGCGCCCATTGATTGTCCCCGTCGGCCCGCGCCCGCTCGACCGCTGCAAGGACCGCCTCCGCCCCGCCGGCCAGCGCGATGAACCGCTCGGCTTCCTCCTGCGGGGAGAGCGGGCCCAGCGATGTCGGGTTGCCGTCGAACCAGCCCATGGTTCCGGTGAAATAGGCGCGCACGGCGTGGTCGACCCGCCCGTAATATTCGCGAAGATGGGGTTTTTCCGCCAGTTCGGGCGGCAGCTTCACGCTGTGCGCCAGCTCGTCCATGGTCAGGCCGGCATCCATGCCCTTGCGGGTCTCGTCCACCACGTGGCGGATGGCGTCGCGATAGTCGGTCAGGGCGGCGCGGATGGTCTCCCTGCCGAACAGCGCCTTCGTATGTCCCGGCGCCAGCACCTCCGGCTCGAAGGCCATCAGCCGGTCGAGCGTGTCGGCCCAGCTGTCGAAATCGCGGTATTCGGTCCCCCGGATCGCGTAGAGATTCGGGAAGGCGCGGTAGAAGTTGTCGCCGCTGAACAGGATCCTCTTCTCGGGATACCACACCACCATGTGATCGGGCGTCTCGCCCGGCGCCATGACCAGCTGCAGCTCCACGCCGCTGACGCGGATCGTCTCGCCCGCCTCGGCGATCCTGCGGGTGGGTGCCATGATGCCGGCGCCCATGCCTTCCAGCGGGCGGTCGCCGGGTCCGATGCCGATGCCGATGATCTCGTCGGGATAGGACAGCCCGATCCCGAACTGCCGCCGCGTCCGGATCTGCTGTGCCCGGGTCGGGCGGGGATGCGGCCCCTTCTCGATCAGCGAATCGCCCGAAGGCCGGGCGCTGGCGAGGATCTCGGGATCGGCTCCGGCAGCGAAGACACTGGCACCCGATACATGGTCGCGATGCGCATGGGTCAGGATGATCGTCCGGACCGGCAGATCGGTGATCCTGCGGAACTCGGCCAGGACGTTCTTCGCGGCCGCGGTGGTCTCGGTGGTGTCGATGATCACGAGACCGTCCTCGCCGACGATCATGTAGACGTTCGAGGCGGCGAAACCGAAGGCCTGATGGACGTTGTCGGCGAGCTGCACGAGCTGCCTGCGAAAATATTCGGGATGCGCCTTCAGTTCGGCATGCATCTGCCCTGACCCCTCCTCCGCCGGATGCCCACGAGTATCGTTCCGGGATGGTCGGGACAAGGATTCCCGTGTGATCCTGGCATGTTGCGAGAGCACGGCCGATCGGGGACCCGGCGAGAACGGGATTGGCGCCGCCGCAAGGGAATGGCGGCACCGAAATCGGCACATGACCGGTCGCCGGTCCGACCGGGATCGGGATCAACGTCGATTGTGGCAGGCATCGGCGCGGTCCCCGGCCCGGTGCCCGCAGCAGCCCGGCTCAGGCCGAGACCATGCGGGCCCGAGGCATCGACGGCACCGCCCTCCGGCACTCCGCCACCCTGCCGTGACGGGCGCAACCGTCCTGGGGTCCGACGCTAGGCCAGAATGATCGGGGCCCCGGAACGGGTCATGGCCTCGGCGATGGAGGCAGGCGGGGGCGTGTCGCACAGCAGGCTGACATGCCGGTTCCATTCCGTGGTCTGCTGCAGCGCGCGATGGCCGAATTTCGAGGCATCGGCCAGGACGAGGGTTTCGTCGGCCGCCTCGATCATCGCCGAATAGACCTGCGCGGCATTGAGCAGCGCCTCGCTCACGCCCTGCGCGTCCACGCCCGAGGCCCCCATCACCGCCAGCGGCGCGCGGAACTGCTTGATGGATTTCACGGTCTCGGCGCCATAGACCAGCCCCTCCTTCGGCTCCACGATCCCGGGCAGCGCCATCACCTGTATCAGCGGGTTGGTCGAAAGCTCGGTGGCGATGCTGAAGGCCGGGGTCAGGACGGTCAGGCGGCGGTTCGTCGCGCGAAGGGCGCGCGCGAAATGCAGCGTGGTGGCGCCGCCGCCGATGAACAGGCTGTCGACATCGCCGAGATGCTCGACCGCCTGCCGCGCGATCCGTTCCCGGGCGGCGACATGCAGCTTCAGCCGTTCGGCCAGCGCCGGTTCGAAGGTGCGCGCGCGGACCGCGCCGCCATAGGTGCGCCGGATGCGGCCCGTGCGGTCCAGCTCCGCCAGATCCCGGCGGACGGTCTCGGCGGACACGCCCAGCTCCTCGGCCAGCTGGCTGACCCGAATCGAGGGATCGAGTTCGAGCGCCCTCAGAATCCGCTCACGACGCCGTGCCTTCTTGGTCATTTCGCGCTCTCGCACATCGCATCCGTGCCCAGAATATGGAGATTCTCACAAATCTCGAGGGGAAAATGACCGACATCGCATAAATTTCGTTGCAAGCCGCAGGATTGGTGCTAGCCTGTTGGCATCCGCATGGGGGGAATCGCGTGTTCAACTACGGATACTTCTCCTTCGCCTCCAAGGCCGACCTCCTGAAGAAGGCCGCGGAGTTCTGGAATCCCGGCAAGGTGCAGTTCTGGACGGAGGCCGGGACGCCGATGGTGATCGACCGGCGCGAGGGCTACTTCCTCTACGACATGTCGGGCAAGCGGCTGATCGACCTGCATCTGAACGGCGGCACCTACAATTTCGGCCACCGCCACCCCGAGCTGGTCGAGGTGATGAAGGCGGGGCTCGACTATTTCGACATGGGCAACCACTGGTTCCCCTCGGTGGCGCGGGCGGCCTTTTCCGAGAAGCTGGTCAAGAGCGCGCCGCACATGAAATACGCGATCTTCGGCGCCGGCGGGGCCGAGGCGGTGGAAATCGCGCTCAAGACCGCGCGCTACGCCACCAAGCGGCGCAAGATCGTGTCGATCATCAAGGGCTATCACGGCCATTCGGGGCTGTCGGTGGCCACCGGCGACGAGCGGTTCTCCAAGATCTTCCTCGCCGACCGGCCCGACGAGTTCGTCCATGTCCCCTTCAACGATGCCGATGCGCTGGAGGCGGTGCTGAAGAAGGGCGACGTGGCCGCCTTCATCGTCGAGACGATCCCGGCGACCTACGGTTTCCCGATGCCGAAGGAGGGCTATCTGAAGACCTGCCAGGATCTGTGCCACAAATACGGCGCCAGGTTCATCGCCGACGAGGTGCAGACCGGCCTGATGCGCACCGGGGTGATGTGGGGCTGGCAGGGCTACGGGCTGACCCCGGACATCTTCGTCTGCGGCAAGGGTCTGGGTGGCGGGCTCTACCCGATCAGCGCCTGCCTGACCACGGCCGAATGCGGCGGCTGGCTGATCGAGGACGGCGCGGCGCATATCTCCACCTCGGGCGGGGCCGAGCTCGGCTGCCTGATCGGCCACCACGTGATGGAAATGCTCGAGCGGCCCGAGGTGATCTCGAACGTGCATTTCGTGGCCGAGTTCTTTGCCAAGGGCATGGCCGAGATGATGGCGCGCCATTCCGACATCTTCGTGGGCGTGCGCCAGCGCGGGGTGGTGCTGGGGCTCGAGTTCGACCACCCCGAAGGCGCCGTCGCGGTGTCGCGGGCGCTTTACGAGAACGGGGTCTGGGCGATCTTCTCCTCGCTCGACAAGCGGGTGCTGCAGTTCAAGCCCGGCGTGGTGCTCGATGTCGATCTCTGCCAGGAGATCCTCGACCGCTTCGACGCGGCGATGCCGCGGGCACGCCAGCTGCTCAAGGGCATGAGGCGCGCGGCATGAGCGCGCACGAAGCCATGGACGCGCCGCGCCTGAAGGTGCCGGACCGCGCGCTGTCGCGGGCGCGGATGAAGGTGAACCGCGCGGCATGGGCGGCGCGCTACTACCGCAACTTCTCCCGCCCCGCAGTGCTGCGGATTGCCGAGGCGATCGCGCGGGCGGGCGAGGAGAAGGCCGCCCATTTCGCCGAAATGGCCGTGGAGGAGACCGGCTTTGGCGTGGTCGAGCACAAGGCGATCAAGAACCGCGCCTGCACGCACGAGCTGCTCGATTTCTACCGCGATCTCGATCTGGTGACGCCGCGCGTCGATCCGGCGCGCAAGATGGTCGAGCTGCCCAAGCCCGCCGGCGTGGTCTTTGCCATCGCCCCGGCCACCAACCCCGTGGCCACCGTCTATTACAAGGCGATGCTCGCCGTGCTCAGCCGCAACGCCATTGTCATGAGCCCGCATCCCGCGGCCCGCCACGTCTCGGTCGCGGCGGCCGAGCATCTGGCCCGTGCGGCCGAGGCCGCCGGCGCGCCGTCGGGGCTGATCCAGTGCGTCGAGGAGCCGTCGATCCCGCTGGTGCAGGACATCATGGCCTCGGACCGGATCAACGTCATCATCGCCACCGGCGGCACGGCGATGGTGCGCGCGGCCTATTCCTCGGGCAACCCCGCGCTGGGCGTGGGGCCGGGCAATGCGCTGGCCTATGTCGATCCCTCGGCGAAGGTCGACGCCGCCGCGCGCTGCCTCGTCGAAAGCAAGAGCTTCGACAATTCGATCCTGTGCACCAACGAAAGCGTCTGCCTGACGCTGGAGAGCAATCGTGGCAACATGGAACGCGCCCTGCGCAGCGCCGGCGCCCATATCTGCAAGCAGGCCGATACCGACAGGCTGCGCGATTACCTGTTCACCGATCACGGCTTCAATGTCGCGGCCATCGGCAAGAGCGCGGCCTGGATCGCCGAGCGCGCCGGGATCCGGGTCAGCCCCTCGGTCAAGGTGCTGGTGCCGGTCGTCGAGAAGCCCGGCCAGGACGATCTGCTGTTTCGCGAGAAGCTCTGCCCGGTGCTGACGCTGACCGCGGCGGTCGATTTCCGGCAGGCGCTGACCTTCGCCAAGCACACCGCGCGCCGCGGCGCCGGGCATTCGGCCGCCTTCCACGGGCAGGACCGCGCGCGGCTGCTGGCATTCTCGCAGGAGATGCCCGTCTACCGGGTGGTTGTGAACGTGCCCTGCTCGCAGGGTGCGGCCGGCTTTGGCACGTATCTGCCGCCATCCTTCACCATCGGCACCGGCTTTGCCGGGCGCTCCTCGGTTGGCGAGAATGTCGGCCCCCAGCATCTGGTGCACTGGACCCGCATCGCCTATGCGCGGGATGCGGCCGAAGACCTCTCCGATCTCGATCCGGCCGCGATCGCGACGGTCACCGATGCCGGCGCGCCGGTGCCGACGGGGATCCTCCCCGAGGAGGCGCCGCCGGTGCCGGCCGCGGCGGCCGAGCGCCCGGAAATCAGCCGCGAGCTGTTGCGTCAACTGATCCTCGAAGAGCTGCGCAGCCTCAGACGGGGGGATGAATGACCGATCTGCGCGCCTCGATCTTCATCGACCAGCTGCAGCCGCAGACGCTGGCCTACATCTCGACCTGGATGCGCGGCACCCTGCCGCGGCTGCGCATGGCCGCCCAGATCGTCGAGATCGCGCCGGGCCTCGATATCGAGGCGCTGACCGACACCGTTCTCAAGAGCGCCGATGTGCGCGCCGGTATCCTCGTGGTCGAGCGCCAGTTCGGCACGCTGCAGTTCCATTCCCGTTCCACAGCCGAGGTGCATGCCGGGGCCGAGGCGCTGCTGGCCGCGCTCGGCAAGACGCCGGCCGATGTCGCGCCGCCGAAGATCCTCGCCTCGAAGCTGGTGACCAATGTCTCCGACCAGCACGCCTTCCTGATGAACCGCAACAAGCTCGGCTCGATGGTTCTGGGCGGCGACAGCATCTACCTGCTGGAATGCCAGTCGGCGGCCTATGCGGTGCTGGCCTGCAACGAGGCCGAGAAGGAGGCCAACGTCAAGCTGATCGACGTGCGCATGATCGGCGCCAACGGCCGGCTCTACCTCGCCGGTACCGAGGCCGAGGTGCGCAACGCCCGGAACGCGGCCGAGGCCGCGCTGCGCGATGCGGGTGCGGCGTGATGTCGGCGCTGCGCGAGGAAATCCACGCCATCCTGCGCGAGGAGCTTGCGGCGCTTCTTGCCGAGGCGGCATTGCCGGGCGCGCCGGCGGTGGAGCGGGTGCACATCGCGAGCGGCGCGGATCTGACGCGCTTTGCCCGCGATCTGCTGGCCCGTGCCGCCTCGGACCCCGGGCTTGCCGGACGGGTGGCCCGCGGCGAGCTGGTCTTCGAGCTGTCCGGCAGCGCCGCGCCGCC
>RFIR01000503.1 GCA_003695135.1 Alphaproteobacteria bacterium
CGGCGCCCCCGGCGCCCATCGTGACCGGGCCGCCCCAGGCCGCCCCGCCCCGGCTCGACAAGCCGCTGGTCACCGAACGCGACGTCGCCGCGCTGGCGCAAGCGGCGCGCAGGCTGGTTCTCGGACCGCGCAGCCGGCTCACCCCGCTTGCCCGCGACGAGCTGCGCCGCCGGGGCATCCGGATCGAAAGGACCGACAGATGATTCGGGCACGCGTGATAGGCAAGCTGTGGTCGACGCGCCGCGTGGAGGCGCTGCCCGCGGGCGCATTGCTGGAGCTGGAGGCCGAGAACGGCGCGCGGCTGATCGCCTTCGATCCGCTGGGCTGCAACACCGGCGAGGCGGTGCTGGTCACCCAGGGCTCGGTGGCCGCCGGCTACTTCACCGGCAGGACCGTGCCTGTCGATGCCCTGATCATCGGGTCGATCGACGAAGACGGCGACACATCATCATGAAGGGGAAGATTCCATGGCCAACCACGCAATCGGAATGATCGAGACGAAGGGCTACGTCCCGGCGCTGACCGCGGCGGACGCGATGGTCAAGGCCGCCAATGTCGAGATCGTGGCCCGCAACGAGGTGGGCGGCGGGCTCGTCTCGGTGGTCGTGCGCGGCGATGTCGGCGCGGTCAAGGCGGCGACCGAGGCCGGGGCCGAAGCCGCCGCGCAGGTCGGCGATGTCACCGCGGTCCATGTGATCCCGCGCCCCCATGCAGATCTGGGCAAGCATTTCGCCGCGGCTGCGGTAAAGTGAGCGGAACGCACGCAACAAGGGTGTGAGCGGCGATGACCGAGCTTCGCGTCTATCTGCCCATCGAGGATCTGCAGCCGCAGTTTGCGGCGTACCTGTCCTCGCCCACCCGCGCGCGGGCCTACCCGCCGTTTCGCGGCCAGCATTCGCTGATCATCGAGGTGGCGCCGGCACTCGGCATTCATCGCATCACCGACCTGGCGCTCAAGACCGCGCCCGACATGGAGCCGGGCATCCTGTTCACCGAGCGCCAGTTCGGCCTCTTGGAGCTGCATGCCGACGACATGGCGGATCTGGAGGCCGCGGGCAGCGCGATCCTCAAGGGGATCGGCGCGAAGGCCAGCGACCAGCTGGCGCCCGAAATCCTCTACCACGACATCATCGAGGATCTTTCGGACCAGCACGCCATCATCCTCAACCGCTCGCGCGGGGGGTCGATCCTGGTGCCCGGCGTGGCGCTTCTGATCTACGAGATGACGCCGGCGCTGTTCGCCTGCGTGGCCGCCAACGAGGCCGAGAAGGCCGCGCCCGGGGCAACCATCAACGACGTGCAGATGATGGGCGCGTCGGGGCGCGTTTTC
Source organism: Alphaproteobacteria bacterium (assembly GCA_003695135.1). Taxonomy (GTDB): domain Bacteria; phylum Pseudomonadota; class Alphaproteobacteria; order Rhodobacterales; family Rhodobacteraceae; genus J013. The sequence goes on from RFIR01000503.1 coordinate 1,331, forward strand.
ATGTCCGGCACGCTCGGGGAGATGCGCCTCGCGCGGGACCGGATAACCGAGGTTCTGAGCGCGATCGAGGGGCGCAGTGCCTGAGACGTGGCGCGCAAGGGACGCAACGAGAGGGGATGTCCCCAAGGCAACCGACAGGAGGTGCACCAGATGACACGGAAACTTTCCAGACGCCAGTTCGTGGGCCATTCGGCAGCCGTCGCCGGGCTGGCCACGCTGGCCCTGACCGGCCGGGCGCAGGCCGGGCGCAAGGATCGCATGAACATCCTGTGCTGGGAGGGCTACAACTCCGATCAGGTGCTCGGACCGTTCCGCGAGCGCCACCCCGGCGCCAGCGTGCGCGCGGAAAGCGGCACGTCCGACCCCGACATGATCAACAAGCTGCGCGCGGGCGAGACCTCGGTGTGGGACCTGATCAACGTCAACCAGCCCTGGGCGCGCGACCAGCTCTACCCCGAGCAGCTGATCCGGCCCCTGCCCAAGGAGCGCTTCCTGCCGTTCTTCGAGCGGATGTCGCCGGAGTTCAAGCACTACCCGCTGGCCTTCGCCGATGATGGCGAGCTGATCGGGATGCCGCAGCGCTACGGCCCGTTCAGCTTTGTCGTCAACACCGACGTCATCAGCCGCGAGATGGCCGAGGACCAGGGCTGGAACCTGTTCCTCGACCCGGCGCTGAAGGATCGCTTCGGCCTTCTGACCTATGACAACTGGAACGTGATCCACATGTGCCTGACCGCCGGGCTCAACCCGTTCGCGCCGGTGGAGGGCGGGGACGTCGACAAGTTCCGCTCGGTGGCGCGGACGATCTTCGACGGCGCCAAGCTCTTGACCGACGATCTGGTGGCGATGAACACCGCTCTGATCAATGGCGAGATCGACGCCTATTTCACCGGCGGCACCTATACTGCCTCGCCGGCGCGCTACGACGGGGCCACCAATGTCCGCGGCATCACGCCCAGATCGGGGCCGGTCGATGGCAAGGGCGGGGTGGTCTGGGTCGAGCTGACCTCGCCGGTGAACAATCCCGATCCCTCCGATCTGGCCGAGGATTTCCTCGAATATGTCCAGGAGCCCGAGATCTGCAAGAGGGTGGCCTTCGCCGAAGGCACCTACAACCCGATCACCCAGATGGGCAACCCCGAGGTGATGGCGCGATTCGACGAGGAAGAGCTCGACGCCATCCAGTGGGACACGCTGGCCGACGAGATGGCGCGCTCGCTCGATTATCAGGTCGTGACATCCTATGACTCGCTGATCGAAATCTACACGCAGGAACGCCGTTCCTGAGCGCGACGGCAGACACGCGTACCCCGGACCGGGCCCGTCCCGGTCCGGGGGCGGCACGGGCGGGACACGGATCGCTGTTGGCAGGGCTGGGCATGGACTCGACCGCACTTCTGCGCCTGCGGGGCATCGTCAAGAAATTTGGCAGCTTCACAGCGCTCAATGGTATCGATCTTGAGATCCGCGAGGGCGAGTTCTTCACCATCGTCGGCCCCTCCGGCAGCGGAAAGTCGACGCTGATCCGGCTCCTGGTCGGCATGGACGATCTGACCGAGGGGACGATCTGGCTGCGCGGCGAGCGCATCGACCAGACGCCTGCCAATCTGCGCCCCACCTGCATGGTGTTCCAGTCTCTGGCGCTGTTTCCGCACATGAATGTCGGCCAGAACATCGAGTTTCCGCTGAAGCTGCGCAAGGTCGCACCGCAAAGGCGCCGCGAACGGGTCAACGAGCTGCTCGACCTGCTGCGGCTGCCGCGCAGCTATTACGACAAGCGCATCGCACAATGTTCGGGAGGCGAGCGCCAGCGGGTGGCGCTGGCCCGCGCGCTGGCCTTCGATCCCGAGATCCTGTTCTTCGACGAGCCGCTCTCGGCGCTCGACTACCGGCTGCGCAAGACGCTGGAAAAGGAGCTCAAGGATCTGCATGCCCGCACCGGCAAGACCTTCGTCTACATCACCCACTCGCTGGAGGAGGCGATGGTGATGTCGGACCGGATCGCGATCATGCGCGAGGGCCGCTTCGAGCAGATCGCGGTGGCCGACGAGATCTACAACCGCCCCGTCAGCCGCTTCGTGGCCGAGTTCATGGGCGAGGTGAACCTGTTCGAGATCCGGGCCGATGCGGGGGGCACGCTCTCCGGCAAGGCGCTGGAGATCGCGCCGGATGCGCGCCTCGATGCGCTGGCCCCCGGCACGGAGGCGCTGTTGATGGTGCGGCCGGAATACCTGCGCTTCGACGGTCCCGGGGAGCGCTTCGAGTTCGCGCTGAGCGGCACGCTGCACGGCGAATACGCGCTGGGCTCGCGCATCCAGTACGAGATCGAGACCGAGACCGGCATGGTGACGGTCGAGAAGCTGCGCGAGGACCGCGTCCGCCTGAAGGAGGGCCAGCCGGTGCGTGTCGGTTTCGATGCGGCCGACACCCATGTGATCGCGGAGCCGGCATGAATCGGCTCGACCGCAAACTCGGGCTGTTGTCGGCCCTTCCGCTGACCGCGGTGCTGGCGCTGTCCTTCGTGGCGCCCATGCTTGTGGTGGCGATCTTCTCGGTGATGCCGCAGAAGGTGTTTTCCTTCGCCAACATGCCCGACTTTTCCTCCTACCGGGTGTTCCTCGAGCAGGGATACTACAAGTCGCTCATGTGGTCGGTCGGCATGGCCTTCGCGGCGACCCTAATCCTTCTGGTCCTGTGCTGGCCTCTGGCCTATGGCATGGCGAAGGTCTTCGGCCGCTTCACGCTGGTGCTGACCATCGCGGTAGTGGCGAGCCTGTTCGTCTCCGAGAACATCCGCCTTTTCGGCTGGGTTCTGACGCTGATGAAGGGCGGGCTGATCGAGGGGCATCTGCGCGCCTTCACCGGCATCAGCTTCGACACCCCGCTCTATGGCGTGCCGATCATCGTGTTCGGACTGGTCTATGTCTATCTGCCCTTCATGCTGTTCCCGCTGGCGCAGGGCATCGCGATGGTGCCCGACGACACGCGGCAGGCGGCCTATGATCTCGGGGCCAGCCGCTGGCAGGTGCTGTGGCAGATCGAGGTGCCGCTGGCCGCGCCCGGCATCGTGGTCGGCTCGCTGTTGAGCTTCGTGCTGGCCTGCGGCGCGCTGGCCGAATCGAAGATCCTCGGCGGTCAGGCGGTGATCGCCATCGCCGACGACATCGAGACAGCCTTCACCTTCGGGCAGAACTGGCCGCTGGGCTCGGCGCTGTCGGTGATCCTGATCGTGATCATCGGCGTGCTGGCGCTCTACGGGGTCGGACGGGTCGATCTGGACGCGATCATGGGAAGGAGGCGCTGATGCCCACCTCGCGCTCCACCCGCATCGTCCTCTACGTCTACGGCATCCTGGTGATCGCGTTTCTCTACCTGCCGCTGGTCTCGGTAAGTTTCGCCTCGGTCTCCAAGGCGCGATACCTCAGCTTCCCGATCAGGCGCTATTCGACCAAGTGGTATGGCGAAGCGCTCAAAAGCTCCACGGTGAGCGAACTGGTGAGCACCTCGCTGACGATCGCGGTGCTGGTCACGGTGATCTCGGTCGTGATCGCCTTCTTCGGGGCGCTGGCCTTTGCCCGCTATGACTGGCGCCACCGCACGCTGTTTCAGAAGTTCATCCTGCTGCCGATCTTCTTTCCGCAGACGGTGCTGGGGCTGGCGCTGCTGATGTGGTTCAACAGCCTCGGGATCATCCCCAGCTGGAAGACCGCGGTAGTGGCGCATCTGGTCTGGATCGCGCCCATCGCGACGCTGATCGTGGCCATCCGCGCCTATTCCTTCGACCCCGCACTGGAGGAGGCCGCCCGCGACATGGGGGCGGGGACGCTTTCGATCCTGCGCGAGATCACGCTGCCGCTGCTCGCGCCGGGGCTGGTGTCGGCAGGGCTGTTCGCATTCCTGCTCAGCTGGGGCAACTTCCCGCTGTCGCTCTTCACCACGGGCGCGGATTCAACCCTGCCCGAATGGCTCTATGCCAAGATGGTCTCGGGCTACTCGCCGCTGGTCCCCACGCTCGGGGTGATGTCGGTGGTGGGCTCGTTTCTGTTGATATTCACGGCGCTTGCACTGGCCTGGCTGGTTCGTGCGAACCGCGAGGCGCGTGCGGCGCAACAATGAAAGCGGGACAAGAAGGGAGGGCTTTCGCATGCTCACGTCACTGTCAGGAAAAAGCGTCATCGTCACCGGTGGCTCGAAGGGGATCGGCCGGGGCATCGCCACGGTCTTTGCCCGTCAGGGCGCGCGGGTGACGATCGCGGCCCGCAACGAGGAGGATCTGAAGAAGGCGGCCGACGAGATCGAGGGTGATGTCCGCCACGAGGTCTGCGATGTCAGCGACTGGGACTCGGTCCGCCGGATGGTCGACAGCGCGGCCGCGGCGCAGGGGGGGCTGCATGTGCTGTGCGCCAATGCCGGCATCTTTCCCCAGACCAAGATCATCAACATGGATCCCGGCGAGTGGGACCATGTGCTGGCCACCAACCTGCGCTCGGCATTCCTGTGCGTGAAGGCCGCGATCCCGCATTTCGAGAAGGCGGGCAAGGGGCGGGTTGTGCTCACCTCCTCGATCACCGGGCCGATCACCGGCTTTCCGGGCTGGGCGCATTACGGCGCCTCCAAGGCCGGGCAGCTGGGCTTTCTCAAGACCGCGGCGATGGAGCTCGCGCGCTACAACACCACCATCAACGCGGTGATGCCCGGCAACATCTACACCGAGGGGCTGCAGGATCTGGGTCAGGAGTATCTCGACACCATGGCCGCCTCGATCCCGCTCAAGCGGCTCGGCGATGTCGAGGACATCGGCAACGCCGCGCTCTTCTTTGCCTCCGACGAGGCGGGCTACATCACCGGCCAGCAGATCGTCGTGGATGGCGGCCAGACGATCCCCGAATCGCTCGAGGCCATCGAGGAAATCTGACGCCCGGGAGTACCTGATGTCCGGATCCGACATGCCCCTTGCGGAGGTGCTGCGCCATCTCGACCGGCTGGCGCAGCAATCGCTGCCCCTGTGGGACGTGCCCGAGGGCGCCACCGCACGCCTGATCAACGTCTCGGAAAACGCGACCTATCTGGTCGAGGCGCCGGGCGGCTACAAATCCGTCCTGCGCATCCACCGCGAGAACTATCACACCCATCGCGCCATCGAATGCGAGCTGGCCTGGATGGAGGCGCTTCAGGCCGAGGACGTGGTCACGACCCCCGGCGTTTACGTCGGCCGGAACGGCGACCCGATCCAGCAGGGCCATGTCGAGGGCCTGCCGGCGCCGCGCTTCATGGTGCTGTTCCACTTCGTGGAAGGGGCGCCGCCCGACGAGAGCGGCGACATGAAGGCGGGCTTCGAGGAGCTGGGCGAGATCGCCGCGCGCTGCCACGAGCATGTGCTGCGCTGGCAAAAGCCCCGGCCGTTCGAGCGCCTGACATGGGATCTCGACGCCTTTTTCGGTCCCCGGCCGACATGGGGCGACTGGCGTGACGCGCCGGAGGTGACACCGGATGTGCGCGGCGTGCTCGAGCGCGTCGAGGCCACCATCCGCGCGCGCGTGGAGGCCTTTGGCAAGGCGCCCGAGCGCTACAACCTCATCCATGCCGACATGCGGCTGGCGAACCTGCTGGAGGACGAGACCGGCACCCGGCTGATCGACTTCGACGATTGCGGCTGGGGGTGGTTTCTTTACGACTTCGCCGCCGCGATCAGCTTCATCGAGGACGACCCGCGCATTCCGGGGATGAAGGAGGCCTGGCTGAAGGGCTATCGCTCGGTGCGTCCGCTTTCGGCCGAGGATGAGGCCGAGATCGACACCTTCGTGATGCTGCGGCGGATGGCGCTGCTGGCCTGGATCGGCAGCCATATCGAGGCCCCCGAACCCCAGGAGCTGGCGCCCGGCTTTGCCGCCACCACCGCGCGGCTGGGTCAGGAATGGCTCGACCGGATCGGGGCCTGAGGAGGGCGATGTGAGCGGCTGGAACTGGAAGACCGCCTTTCGCAGCTTCTACTATGAAACCGCCGAAGAGCCCGAGGATATCCGGCTGGAACGCGGGCGGACCGCGCTTCTGGTGATCGACATCCAGAACACCTATCTCGCGCCCAAGGACAGCGCTGAGGAAAACGCGCGCTGGCAGCCCTTCTTCGGGCGCATGCGCGAGATCGTGATTCCCAACACGCGGCGGCTTCTGGACTGGGCGCGCAGCGAGGGGCTGGAGGTGATCTTCGCCCGCATCGCCTGCCAGACGCAGGATGGCCGCGACCGCTCGCTGAGCCAGAAGAAGCCGGGCTTCAACTATCTGCTCCTGCCCAGGGACAGCGAGGAAAGCCAGATCGTGCCCGAGCTTGCCCCGCAGGGCGACGAGATCGTGGTCACCAAGACCACCGACAGCGCGCTGACCGGCACAAGCCTGCGGCTGATGCTGCACAATATCGGCATCACCCATGTCGTCGTCTGCGGCATCTTCACCGATCAGTGCGTGAGCTCCACCGTCCGCTCGCTGGCCGACGAAAGCTTCGAGGTGCTGGTGGTGCATGACGCCTGCGCGGCGGCCACCGACGCGCTGCACGAGCAGGAGCTGAGGATCATCAACATGATCTATTGCCATGTCGTGGGCTGCGCGGATCTGCCCGGCTTTCTCGCCTGAAACCGGCACGCGGGAGGCTCACGCCGGACAGCGTCCGCGTCTTGTCAATCGCCATCCGGAAGATGCCGGGCCTCGTCTTACGGCTCCGGATGCGGGAGGCCTCTGTCGCGCGACCGCCGGGGCGCTGCAGGCCGGAATCGGCGCCCCGCCCGCACATTGCCGCGCCGAGGGCCTGCATGCGGGCCACCGCAGCCGGAGCCGCCGGCCCCTGCCCTGCCGCCCCGCAGACGCGATGATTGCCGCCGCATTAACGACCGGCGGATGCTTCCCGCGCCGGAGCCTGCAAAATCACTTGCTATTTTGCCAGAATTCTTGACCATTCGGTCAAAGACAACACCGCAACTCAACCAGCAAGGGGGACGACAAATGACCAGGCGTTTCATCCACTCTGCACGGCCGAGCCGCCGCGGCGTTCTGGGCAGCGGCGCGGCCGCGGCCCTTGTCGGCGCCGCGGGACTGCCCATCCGCGCCCGCGCAGCCGAACCGCTGAAGGTCGCGGCGATCTACACCGTTCCGGTGGAGCAGCAATGGGTCAGCCGCATCCATATCGCGGCCGAGGCGGCGGTCGCCCGCGGCGACATCACCTACACCTTCTCGGAGAACACCGCCAACACCGACTATCCCCGCGTGATGCGGGAGTTCGCCGAATCGGGTGTGGACATGATGATCGGCGAGGTCTTCGCGGTGGAGTCGGAGGCCCGCGAGGTTGCTGCCGATTATCCGAACGTGGCGTTCCTGATGGGATCGAGCTTTCTGGAGGATGCGGCCCTGCCGAACTTCTCGGTCTTCGACAACTACATTCAGGACGGCTCTTACCTCACCGGGATCATCGCCGGCGCGATGAGCAAGACGGGCAATATCGGCATGGTCGGCGGCTTCCCGATTCCGGAGGTCAACCGGCTGATGCACGCCTTCATGGCCGGGGCGCGGGAAATGAACCCCGATATCGGGTTCCAGGTCAGTTTCATCGGATCCTGGTTCGACCCGCCCAAGGCCAAGGAAACGGCCTTTGCCATGATCGATAACGGCGCGGACATGCTCTACGCCGAGCGCTTCGGGGTATCCGATGCCGCCAAGGAGCGCGGCCTGCTGGCCATCGGCAACGTGATCGACACCCATGACGACTACCCCGAAACCGTCGTGACCTCGGCGCTGTGGCACTTCGAGCCGACGCTCGACGCCGCCATCGCCAAGGTCAGCGACGGCAGCTTCACCGCCGAGAACTACGGCATCTACAGCTTCATGAAGCATGGCGGCTGCTCGGTCGCGCCGCTGCGCAATTTCGAGGATGCCGTGCCCGAAGCGGCCAAGAAGCTGATGGCCGAGCGCGAGGCGGCGATCAAGGCCGGGACCTTCACCGTCGAGATCGACGATTCGGAACCGAAATCGACCATCTGAGCGGGAGCGGCCGATGACGGCGGGAGCGGGCGCGCGCCCGGTCGTGCTGCGGGTCGCGGAGGTCACCAGGCGCTTTGGCGACCTTCTCGCCAATGACGCCATCACCTTCGACCTGCATCAGGGCGAGGTGGTGGCGTTGCTGGGCGAGAACGGGGCGGGCAAGACCACCCTGATGAACATCCTCTTCGGCCACTACACCGCCGATGCGGGCACGGTCGAGGTCTTCGGCCGCCCCCTCCCGCCCGGCCAGCCCCGCGCCGCGCTCGAGGCCGGGGTGGGCATGGTGCACCAGCACTTCACCCTGGCCGAGAACCTGACGGTTCTGGAAAACATCGTTCTCGGCACCGAGTCCCTGTGGCGCCCGCTCGCCCGCCAGGCCGCGGCGCGGGCACGGGTCGAGCGGCTCTCGCGCGACTTCGGTCTCGCCGTGCATCCCGACGCCCGTGTCGGTGCGCTCTCGGTGGGCGAGCGGCAACGGGTGGAGATCCTCAAGGCGCTCTACCGCGACGCGCGGATCCTCATCCTCGACGAGCCCACCGCCGTGCTCACCCCGCAGGAGGCCGAGGCGCTCTTCGCCACGCTGCGGGCCATGGTCGCGCAGGGGCTTTCGGTCATCTTCATCTCGCACAAGATGCACGAGGTGCTGGCGATCTCGAACCGGGTGCTGGTGCTCAGGCATGGCCGGCTGGTGGGCGAGCGCGCCACTGCCGAGACCGGCGCACAGGAGCTGGCGCGGCTGATGGTGGGCGCCGACATCGCCTTGCCCGAGCCGCGGGCGCATTCGCCGGGCGCGGTGCTGCTCCGCCTCTCCGGCGTCAAGACGGAGCCGCGCGGCCGCACCGCGGGGCTGCGCGGCCTCGATCTCGCCCTGCGTGCAGGCCAGATCACGGGGCTTGCCGGGGTTTCGGGCAACGGGCAGGCGGCGCTGGCCGCCGTCATCGCCGGCCTCGATGCCCCCGTCGAGGGGACGCTCGAGATTGCCGGCCAGGTGCCTGCCGCCTGGAGCCCGCGCGCGGCCATCCATGCCGGCATCGGCCGCATCCCCGAGGACCGCCATGCCGAGGGAACCATCGCCGATTTCACCCTGACCGAAAACGCCATGCTCGAACGGATGGCCGAGCCGCCCTTCGCCCGGGCCGGGCTGATCGACTGGGCCGCGGCGCGCCGTTTCGCCGAGCGGGTGATCGCCGATTACGACGTGCGCTGCCCCGGCCCCGACGCGCCGATCCGCCTGCTCTCGGGCGGCAACATGCAGAAGCTGATCCTGGGCCGTGCGCTCGAGTTCGGCCCGCGCATCATCCTTGCCAACCAGCCCGTACGCGGTCTCGACATCGGTGCCGTGGCCTATGTCCAGCGGCGGCTCATCGCGGCGCGCGACGCGGGCGCGGCAATCCTGCTCATCTCCGAGGATCTCGACGAGATCCAGGCCATGTCCGACGTCATTCACGTCATCTCCGAAGGCCGCCTCTCGCCGCCCTTCGCGCGTGGAGAAAAGACGGCGCATGAACTCGGCCAGTGGATGGCCGGCCACGGATTCGAGGGCGCCGATGCGGCTTGAACCGATCCCGAACCCCACCCTCGGACGCCGCCTCGGCCCGCCGGCGGCCGCGCTGGGCGTGACGGTGCTGTTCGCCATGGCGCTCGCCTGGGTCGCGGGAGCGGACCCGCTTGCCGTGCTGGGGCTGATCGTGAAGGGCGCGGTGGGCTCGAAATTCGCCCTGCTGGAGACGCTGAACCGCGCCACGCCGCTGATCTTCACCGGGCTTGCCGTTGCGGTCGCCTTCCGGGCCAAGCTCTGGAACATCGGCGCCGAGGCGCAGCTCTATCTCGGCGCGGTGGTCACCGTCCTTCTGGGGACGGGCGCGCTGTCCTGGCCCGCGCCGGCGCTTCTGCCCGTGCTCGGGCTCGCCGCCGCGCTTGCCGGGGCGCTGACGCTGCTCGGCCCGGCCTGGGCCAAGACCCGGCTCGGGGTGGACGAGGTGGTGACGACGCTGCTGCTGAACTTCATCGTTCTCCTGTTCGTCTCATACCTGCTGGAGGGACCGATGAAGGACCCGATGGGCATGGGCTGGCCGAAGTCGCGACGCCTGATCGCCGAGGCGCGGCTGCCGCGCATCGTCGAGGGGCTGCGCCTGCACTGGGGCTTCGCGCTGGCGCTGATCGCCGCCGTGCTGGTCTGGCTGGTCCAGACCCGCACCACCTTCGGCTATGCCATGCGCGCGGTCGGCCACAACGCCCGCGCGGCGCGCTTCGCCGGCATTCCAGTCACCTCCGTCACGCTGGCGACCGCACTGCTTTCGGGCAGCCTCGCGGGCCTAGCCGGCTTTTCCGAGGTGGCGGGGCTGAAGGGCAACCTGACCCTCGATCTGAGCCCGGGCTTCGGCTACACCGGCATCATCGTGGCGATGCTTGCGCTTCTGCACCCGCTGGGCGTGGTGGTGGCGGCGCTTTTCGTCGCCGGCATCTTCGTGGGCGCCGATTCGATGTCGCGCGCGGCCGAGGTGCCGAGCTACATCGCCGACATGCTGCTGGCCTCCGCGCTCCTGCTGGTCGTGCTGGCACTGCCCTTCACCCGCTTCAGGCTACGCTGGAGATAGGGCGCGGGATGATGGAGATCCTCGACATTCTGGTCTCGGCCACCTTCTGGACGGCCGTCATCCGCATCATGAGCCCGCTTCTGTTCGCGACAATGGGCGAGCTCATCTGCGAGCGTGCGGGCGTGCTGAATCTCGGCATCGAGGGGATCATGGTCGTGGGCGCCTTCGCGGGCTGGATGGCGGTCTATTCGGGCCTTGGCCTCTGGCCCGGCGTCGCGGTGGCGATGCTTTCGGGCATGGCCTTCGGGCTGTTGCACTCCACGCTGACGGTGCCCTTCGGCCTGTCGCAGCATGTGGTCGGGCTGGGGGTGACGCTCTTGGCCACGGCGGCGACCTATTTCACCTACCGGCTGGCGCTGCCGCAGGTCTCGAGCCCGCCGCGCATCCAGCCCTTCACCGAATGGCCGGTGCCGGTTCTGTCCGAGATCCCCGTCATCGGACCGGCCGTCTTCTCGCAGACCCCGCTGACCTATCTCGCCTACGCCGTCGCCGCGCTGACCGCCTGGGTGCTCTACCGCACGCCGCTCGGCCTCGCGCTGCGCGCGGCGGGCGAGAATCCGGCGGCGGTCGAGGCGCAGGGGCTTTCGGTGGTCGCGCTGCGCATGGGCGCGGTGATCCTGGGCTCGGGGCTGATGGCGGTGGGAGGGGCGTTTCTGACCATGTCGGCCTTCAATTCGTTCTTCTTCGAGATGGTCAACGGTCGCGGCTGGATCTGCATCGCGCTGGTCGTCTTCGGGGCGTGGCGGCCGGGCAAGGCGGCGCTGGGCGCGCTGCTCTTTGCCGCCTTCGACGCGCTGCAGATCCGGCTTCAGCAGACCGGGCTGGGGCAGCATGTGCCCTATCAGGTCTTCCTGATGCTGCCCTATGCGCTTTCGATCCTGGCGCTTGTCGTCATGTCGCGCCGGGCCGAGGTTCCGGCGGCGCTGATGGTTCCGTTCAACAAGGGGGCGCGGTGATGTTCGACATCGTGGTGCGCGGCGGCATCCTTCCCGACGGTCGGCAGGCCGATATCGGCATCAGGGCGGGCCGGATCGCGGCCGTCGAGCCGCTGCCCGCAGAGGTGGCGGCGGGCGAGGTGATCGACGCCACGGGCGATCTCGTCAGCCCGCCCTTCGTCGATCCGCATTTCCACATGGATGCGACCCTGTCCTTCGGCATCCCGCGGATCAACGCCTCGGGCACGCTTCTGGAGGGAATCGCGCTCTGGGGAGAGCTGAAGAAGGTGATGAGCTTCGAGGATGTCCGCGACCGGGCGCTGGCCTATTGCGACTGGGCCGCCTCGATGGGGCTTCTGGCCATTCGCAGCCATGTCGACACCTGCGACGACCGGCTTCTGGGCGTTCGGGCGCTCTTGGAGGTCCGCGACAGGGTGAAGGACTACATCGACCTTCAGCTCGTCGCCTTCCCGCAGGATGGCGTGTTTCGCGACCCGACCGCCTGGGACAACACGATGCGTGCGCTGGATCTGGGCGTGGATCTGGTGGGGGGCATTCCGCATTTCGAGCGGACCATGAAGGAGGGCGCGCGCTCGGTCCGGGCGCTGTGCGAGGTCGCGGCCGAGCGCGGCCTGATGGTCGACATGCATTGCGACGAGACCGACGACCCGATGAGCCGGCACATCGAGACCCTGGCTTTCGAGACGCAGCGGCTGGGGCTTGAGGGTCGCGTGGCCGGCTCGCACCTGACCTCGATGCATTCGATGGACAATTACTATGTCTCGAAGCTCCTGCCGCTGATCGCCGAGGCGCAGATCGCCGCGATTCCAAACCCGCTCATCAACATCGTGATCCAGGGGCGGCACGACACCTATCCCAGGCGCCGGGGGCTCACCCGCGTCAAGGAGATGCAGGCCCATGGCATCCGGGTCGGCTGGGGGCAGGACTGCGTGCGCGATCCTTGGTATTCGCTGGGCACGGCCGACATGCTGGATGTGGCGTTCATGGGGCTGCATGTGGCGCAGATGACCCATCCCGACGAGATGCGTCGCTGCTTCGACATGGTGACCACGCAGAACGCCGCGATCATGGGGCTGGAGGGTTACGGGCTGGAGGTCGGCTGTGCGGCGTCGCTGGTGGTGCTGGATGCCGGCGATCCCGTCGAGGCGATCCGCCTGCGCCCGGACCGCCTGGCGGTCATCTCGAAGGGGCGGATCATCTCGCGCAAGGCGCGCAACGATGCGCGTCTGTCCATACCCGGCCGGCCCGAAACGGTCCGGCGACGGCATCGCGCGCCCGGCGACGGCTGACCCGCCCCGCCTGTCGCCTTGTTCGTCCGGCCCCTGCCGCGTGTCGATGATCTGCCCCGCGCCGCCCATCAGGAAGGCGGGGAGCGAAATCGTGCCCCGGTCGAAACCGATCAGCGCCGGTTCGGACCCGACCGAATTCACACCAGCCGCCCCCTCGGCCGACCCGTCTGGCGAGAATGCCCGAACCCTTCGAAACCGGGGGTGTCGAGGGGCGGGAGAGGTGAGAGCGATCGGGACCATCCAAGCCGGTTGGGAGAGGGCGGCACGAGGCAGGGCTTCGGAAAGGCATGACGCTCGGGCATCGCGGCAGGCAGCGCCGGCCCGTGCCGATGTGCGCGGGCGGAGGCGAAATGCGGCCCGAGTGAAGTTTGTTTCCGGTTTTCACTTGTTTGGTAGAGACCCCTGCAAAACTCCGGCATGAATGCAAACCGCTGA
>RFIR01000504.1 GCA_003695135.1 Alphaproteobacteria bacterium
CGCGGCAAGGGTGGCGGCAGAGATCGACGACTATCCCGGCCCGGAACATCCCAGCGAACGCCTGCTGGCCGCCGCCCATGCGATACTGGCGCGCGAGGCGCCGGATTACCGCGACTGAGGCTGCGGGTCGTCGCGCCTGACCCGCCCCTGCCGCGCCCTGTGCGGGCCGAACCGCGCCGCCAGGGCGAGGATCAGCCCCGAGACCGTGGCGATCATGCCGGCGGCGCTGACCGCATCCTGCCCGCCGAGCCAGAGCGGCCCGTAGCCGGCCAGCACGTATCCCGCGACGGCCGAGACCACGGCAAACAGCACGCTCCACCAGATCTGGCTTTCCAGCCGCTGGGTCATCAGCCGTGCCGCCGCCGGCGGGCAGATGAACATGGCGATGGCGATGATCGAGCCCACCGCATCGAAGGCGGCGACGGCGGCGACCGCGGCCGTCATCACCAGCCCCAGACCCAGCGCCGCGGTCGGGATGCCGAGCGTGGCCGCGAACCCCTCGTCGAAGGTGGCGATCTTTAGCGGCCGCCAGAAGATCGCCGTCAGCAGGCAGACCAGCGCCGCCACCGCAGCGATGCGGAACAGCTCCGGCGGCAGCCCCGCCAGCGCCACCGGGTCGACGAGCGAAGCCCAGCCCTCGGCATCGAACCAGATCAGACTTTCGAGGCTGCCATAGAGCGCGTGCTGCACGTCGAGATGCACCCTCGAGGTGTCGCTCTGTTCCAGAAGCAGCACGCCCAACGCGAAGAGGGTGGTGAACACCACGCCCATCGCCGCGCCGGGCTCGATGCCGCCCAGCCGCCGCACCGCCTCGATCAGCCCGACGGCGACGGTGGCCGCCGCCGCCGCGCCCAGCATCATCGGCCATGTACCGACCGAACCCGTGACCAGAAAGGCCAGCACGATGCCGGGCAGCACCACATGGCTGATCGCATCGCCGATCAGCGCCTGCCGGCGCAGCACCAGGAAATTGCCGGGCAGGGCGCAGGCGATGGCCGAAAGCGTGCCGATCAGGATCGGCGTCAGGCTGAGCTGCACGAATTCGGCGCCCATCACCCGGTGACTCCGCTGGCGGGGGGAATGCGGCGGTCGATCTCGGCGATCTGGTCGGCGGTCAGCAGCGCGTCGATCGGCGTCAACCCGTCATAGCTGGCGACCGCCGGGTCGTCGCGATGCATCGCGCGGGCGATCTCCCAGCGCAGCTCGTCGCGGCGGGTGCGCGCGGCCTCGGCACGGCCGGCCTCGGTCGGCACGCCATCGCTGCGGATCAGGCCGCGGCGGCGCAGCACGGCGAGGGTGAGCGGGTCGAAGATCGGCTCCTGCCGTGCCATGGCCAGCAGGCCCTGGCGCAGATGGACGCGGATCTGAAACCGCCGGCGCCGGATCAGCGCCGCCAGCACCCCGCGCACCGGGGCGGCCAGCAGCGAGAGGGTGAAGATGGTGGCACAGACCAGCACGATCACCGCCCCGGCCGGCAGGTCGGGTGCCGCGGCCGAGATCCCGGTACCGACATAGCCCGCGACGCCGCCGATGCCGCCGGCGATCAGCGCCAGATGGTCGGCGCGCTCGGTCCAGAACCGGGCCGCGGCGGGCGGGATGATGATGAGCGCCACGATCAGGATCAGCCCGACCACCTTCAGCCCGATCACCGTCACCGCCAGCACCAGCCCCATCATGGCCATGTCGATACGGCGCAGGTTCCATCCGGTGGCGGCGGCGAATTCGGCGTCGAAGGCGACAAGGATCATCGGCCGGCGCATGATCAGCGCCAGCGCCAGCGCGATCAGCCCGCCCGCGGCGATCACCACCGCATCGACCATCAGCATGCCCGCGGTGGAGCCGAGCAGGAAGTCCTTCAGCCCTGCCTGCTTGCCGGCCGAAAGCGTCTGGATGACGGTGAGCAGCACGATGCCGGTGCCGAAGAACACCGACAGTACCGCGCCGATGGCCGCGTCCTCGGCCAGCCGGGTGCGCCGGGCGATCCAGTCCACCGCCAGCAGCCCGAGCGCGGCGGTCAGCGCAGCACCGGCGAGCAGGCCGGGCAGGCTGCGCCCGCTGCCGCCCAATGCGACCATGACGAGAAACGCAACCCCGACACCCGGCAGGGTTGCATGGGCAATGGCGTCGGAGACCAGCGCACGCTTGCGCAGGAACAGGAAGCTGCCGACGAAACCGGCGGCGATACCGAGCAGCGCCGCCCCGATCGCCACCAGCGCCGCATTGTAGCCGGCCGAGAGGCTCAGCGCCTGCAGGAGGGTGGACATGGAAACGCTTCAGCCGGCCGGATGGGCCAGCCCCTCGATCTGCGCGGTGGCGAGCAGCCCGCCATAGGCCGCCTGCAGGTTCTCCGGCGTGAAAACGGTCTCGACCGGCCCGTCGGCAATCTTGTGGACGTTCATCAGCACGATGCGGTCGAAATAATCCGTCACCGTGGCCAGATCGTGATGCACGCAGATCACCGTGCGACCGGCCGCGCGCAGATCCTTCAGCACCGCGATGATCGCGCGTTCGGTGGCGGCATCGACCCCCGCAAAGGGCTCGTCGAGCAAATAGAGCCCGGCGCCTTGCGCCAGCGCGCGGGCGAGGAAGACGCGCTGCTGCTGGCCGCCCGAAAGCTGGCCGATCTGG
The DNA here is from genome assembly GCA_003695135.1 of Alphaproteobacteria bacterium. Taxonomy (GTDB): domain Bacteria; phylum Pseudomonadota; class Alphaproteobacteria; order Rhodobacterales; family Rhodobacteraceae; genus J013. The sequence goes on from RFIR01000504.1 coordinate 2,629, forward strand.
CGGGTGGCGAAATCGGCCATGCCCACCCGGGCCAGGCATTCGACGGCGCGCGCGCGATGTTCCGGCTTCAGCCGTCCCAGCAGGCCCAGCTCGCGATAGAGCCCCATCAGCACCACGTCGATCACCCGGGCGGGAAAGTCCCAGTCGACGCTGGCGCGCTGGGGCACATAGGCGACGCGGTCGCGCGCCTCTTCCAGCGGCAGACCCAGCACCGAAACGGTGCCCGACAGCCGCGGCATGATGCCGAGTGCGGCCTTCAACAGCGTCGACTTGCCCGCACCGTTCGGCCCGACAATGGCGGCCATCGAGCCCTTGGGCACTGCAAGGTCGAAGGAAAATACCGCCGGCCTGGTGCCATAGGATGCGGAAAGCCCGGTGATGGTCAGCGCATCGCCGGAATGATCGCGCCGCAGTGCCTCGCCGTCGCGCGCAACCAGCCTGAGCGCAGAATTCGTCATTGCATCGCCCCTCATCCGCCGGCCGACAGGCGGCCCGACATGCCCAGCGCCGGCGCCTCGCCGCCCAGCGCGCGGGCAATGGTGGTCACATTGTGGTCGATCATGCCCAGATAGGTGCCTTCATAGCTGCCCTCCTCGCCCATGGCGTCGGAGAAGAGCTCGCCGCC
>RFIR01000505.1 GCA_003695135.1 Alphaproteobacteria bacterium
CCCCCTGATCGCGCGCCACGCCATAGACGACATTGGGCCGGATGCCGACCGAGGGCACCTGCCAGTCGGCCCAGTAGACATGGGCGCTGTATTCATTGGCCCGCTTGTAGACGCCATAGAGCGTCTCGCGGTACGGGCCGCCGGGCGGGATGGCATGGGCGGCCGATGACGAGGCATAGGCGAGCCGCCGGATCCCCGCCTCGCGCGCCGTCTGCAGGATGTTGATGGTGCCCTCGACATTGACCCTCGCGCCCAGCGCCGGATTGGCGATGCAGAACGGCACCTGCAGCCCGGCCAGATGGATGATGGCGCCGATGCCGTGGCGGCGGACAATCTCGCCCAGCTGCGCGCCATCGGTGATGTCGCAACGCTCCCAGCTCAGCGCGGCGGCCTCGGCCTCGCCCATCACCAGGGCGGGACGGGTGCGGTCGTCGTCGAGATCGGCGGCGACGCAGGCCACGCCGGAACGGGCGAGGATCGCCATCACCCAGGCGCCGATGCAGCCGCCCGCGCCGGTGACCAGCACCGGGCCGTCGAAACGCTGCGGCGAGACGAGAAACCGCTCGGTCAGGAAATCCATGGGTCCCCCTTTCGCCGGCTCTCAGCCCGCCGCCATCTGCCGCTGCGCGGCCACCGAACGCATCGCGGTGGTCACATCGTGCAGGAGGCTCGAGGCATAGGAGCGCAGGGCGAGGATCTCAAAAGCCTCGCCATTGCGGATCAGATGCACGCCGATATGGCCGATCAGGCTGCGCGCCGCGGCCCCATCGGCAAAGCTCTCCCCGGCCAGATCGAGCGGACACAGCCGCGCCAGCACCGCGCGCGCATTCTCGCCCGACAGGCTCAGCCCGGCATAACCGTCGGAGAGATCGGTGACCGCCGCCAGCCCCGACAGCCGTTCCGCGAGCCCCTCCGGCGCCACCTCGGCAAAAAGCAACCAGGCGCGCCGGCCGGCCCAGACCAGACGTCCCGCCGGCCCGGTGGCGCTGGACCCGTCCGCGGGCAGGTCGAGCCCCAGCGCCGAACCGACTGCTTCCTCACGGCCGCGAAACGGCATGATCGACAGGATCGCCCCCGGCGCGAATTCGGCCAGCCGCGCCGCGCCATGGGCAAGCGGCAGCCCGCCATCGGCGAAGGGACCCCTTGCCTGCAGCAGCTCAGCCATGCAGCCGCTCCCCCTTCGGATCGACGAAATGCGGGGCGCAGATCTCCACGTCGCATTCGATGTCGCGCACCAGATCGACCATGCGCAGCACCTCGCCCATGCGCTCGCGCCCGTTGACGACGAAGCCGAGCCCGATCATGTGGCCGAGGCTTGGCGAGTAGCAGACCGAGCTGAGATAGCCCTGATCGTTGGCCGCCACCGGCGCCTCGCCGCGATTGATCAGCCGCGCGCCGGCCAGAAGCCGCTTCGCCTCGCCCGCCGGCTTCAGCCCGACGAACTGTGCGCGCTCGGGCCCGTTCAGCCCCGGGCGCTGCGCCAGCACCTTGCCGATATAGTCCTTCTTGGTCGACATCATCTTCTGGAAGCCGGCATCGAAACCCGAGACGCGGCCGTTGAGCTCGGCCCCGGTGAGATGCCCCTTCTCGATGCGCAGCACGTTGAGCGCCTCGGTGCCATAGGCGCCGCCGCCCATCGCCTCGGCCTTCCCCACCAGCATCGCGAAGAGCGCGTTGCCGTAACGGGTCGGCACCGCGATCTCATAGGCCAGCTCGCCGGAAAACGAGATGCGGAACAGCCGGCCGGTCACCCCCGCCACGGTGACCGGGATCCAGTCCATGAAGCGCACCGCCTCGGCCGAGATGTCCTCGGCCACGATCTCGGACAGCAGCGCGCGCGATTTCGGCCCGGCCACGGCGAACTGCGCCCATTGTTCGGTGACCGAGACGAAGCGGACATCGAGCTCCGGCCACAGGCACTGATGGCAGAATTCCATGTGCCGCATCACGTTCACCGCATTGGCGGTGGTGGTGGTCATCAGGAAGCGGTCCTCGGCCAGCCGGGCGGTGGTGCCGTCATCGAAGATCAGCCCGTCCTCGCGCAGCATGATGCCGTATTTGACCCGGCCCGGCTTGAGGGTCGAGAAGGTGCCGGTATAGAGCCGGTCGAGAAAGGCGGCGGCATCGGGGCCCTGGATGTCGATCTTGCCCAGCGTGGTCACGTCGCAGATGCCCACCGCCTCGCGCACCCATCGCGCCTCGCGGTCGCAGCTTTCGCGCCAGTGGGTCTCGCCCGCCCGCGTGAACCATTGCGCGCGCAGCCACAGCCCGGTCTCGACCCATACCGCCCCCATCGCGCCGGCGGCCTGATGCGAGGGCGTGTGGCGCACCGGCTGGAAATGCGCGCCGCGCGCGCGGCCGGCAAAGGCGGCGATGCTGACCGGCGTGTAGGGCGGGCGGAAGGTGGTGGTGCCGGTCTCCGGCACGCTGCGGCCGGTCAGCTCGCCCATCACCGCCAGCCCGAGCACATTGCCGGTCTTGCCCTGATCGGTGGCCATGCCGAGCGTGGTGTAGCGCTTGAAGTGCTCCGAGGCGGTGAAGGCCTCGGCATGGGCGATGCCGATATCCTTGGTGGTCACGTCGTTCTGCAGGTCGAGAAAGGCGCGGCCCGGCGCCCTGACATGCCAGAACGGGGTGATGGCGAAGGGTGCGTCCTCGGCCCGGGGCAGCTCTGCCTCGGCCGGCACGGGCCGTCCCAGCGCCTCCAGCGCCGCGCGCGCGGCCTGCGCGCCGGAGGCGAGCGCCTGATGGGTGGAAAACAGCCCCGCCGCCGCCCCGGCCACGGCAAGACCCGGCACATGGGTCTCGGGCGGGACGAAGGCGGCGATCTCCTCGTTCCAGTCCGGCCGCGCGCCCTGATGCGCGCTCAGATGCAGGGTCGGGTTCCAGCCGCCGGAGACGGCGAGGCAGTCGGCCTCGATCCGCCGGCCGGTCTCGGTGCGGATGCCGCGCAGGCCCAGCCGCCCGCGCGTGCCGGCGACGCAGCGATTCATCATCACCTCGCCATCGAAGCGCGGCGCGCCCGGCCCGGCCTCGCGGCGGGTGTCGATCAGCGCGCTGACGGTGATGCCGGCCGCGGTCAGATCCGCCGCGGTGCGCCAGCCATCGTCATTGTTGGTGAACACCGCCACCTTCTGCCCCGCCGCCACCGCGAAGCGGTTGAGATAGCTGCGCACCGCCCCGGCCAGCATCACGCCGGGCCGGTCATTGCCGGGAAAGGCAATGGGCCGCTCGATGGCGCCTGCGGCCAGCACCGCGCGCCGGGCCGCGACGTGCCACAGCGTCTGGCGCGGGCAGTCCGCGGGTGGCCGCGCGAGATGCTCGCTCACCCGTTCCAGCACGCCATAGACGCCGCCGTCATAGGCGCCGAAGACGGTGGAACGCCGCATCAGCGTGACATTGGGCAGGGCCTCGAGCTCGGCCACGGCCGCCGCCGCCCATTCCGCGCCCGGCCTGCCGTCCAACTCGATGCGCTCGGCATTGAGCCGCCCGCCGGGCAGGAAGTCCTCATCGGCCAGGATCACCCGCGCGCCCGCCCTTGCGGCGGTCAGCGCCGCCATCAGCCCGGCCGGACCGGCGCCGATGACAAGGAGGTCGCAATGGGCAAAGCCGTGGTCATAGGCATCCGGATCGGGTTTGCCCGACAGCCGCCCCAGCCCGGCCGCACGGCGGATCATCGGCTCGTAGACCTTCTCCCAGAAGCTCTTCGGCCACATGAAGGTCTTGTAGTAGAAGCCGGCGCCGAAGAAGGGCGCCATCAGGTCGTTCACCGCCAGCAGATCGAAGGACAGGCTCGGCCAGCGGTTCTGGCTCGTCGCCTCCAGCCCGGCATGAAGCTCCTGCATGGTGGCGGGGATGTTGGGCGTGCGGCGGGCGCCGGTGCCGATCTCGAACAGCGCGCTGGGCTCCTCGGAGCCGGCCGAGAAGATGCCGCGCGGGCGGTGATACTTGAAGGAACGGCCGGCGAGGCGGATGCCGTTGGCCAGCATGGCCGAGGCCAGCGTATCGCCGGGATGGCCGGACAGGCGC
>RFIR01000506.1 GCA_003695135.1 Alphaproteobacteria bacterium
CACGAAACGCTCGGTCTGCATGTCATAGGCCATGTAGCCCGAGACCTTCCAGTTGTCGGCGAGGCGGAGATCGCCTGTAAGACCGAATTCCTCGCGCGGATCGGGCGCGCCGCCGAGGATGTCGCGCGACAGATAGCTGTAGTAGCCCGAAACCGATCCGCGCTTGTGGACGAGATCGAGGCGCAGGTCGTTGCGGTCGAGGGTCAGATCCTCGGCCAGCAGGAACCGCTCGACCAGCTTCAGATAGGGCGGCAGGTCAAGTGTCGCCGCGCCGACATAGTCGGATTCCGCTCCGGCCAGAGCCGGCACGCCGGAAAAGGCGAGCTGCTTCCTGCCGCGCAGGATCCGGCCCAGCAGCACGCCCAGCGACCAGCCATCGGCGTCGAACCGGTCATAGCGTATGCCGAGATTGGTGCGCAGCCCGGCCTCGACCCGGTCGAGCCCGGGAAAGCGCGAGGGCAGGAACAGGTTGGTTTCGTCGAATTCGACCAGAAGGCTGTCCTCGTTGGCCAGCCCGCTCTGCTCCACGCTGGGCTCGGACCAGTATATCTGGCCGATCGGCTGCAGGATGTGCGTCGCGCTTTCGGTGCGGTTGATGAAGGGATAGCGGATCTCGGCCATGGCGGTCGGGGTGAAGCGGGTGGCGAAGCCCTCCGGCACCGTGCCGGGGCGCGCGCTGTCCCACACCCCCATCACGTCGAACTGGGTGCTGCCGCCCACGGTCAGCAGGATCCCCTGCGGCAGGGTCCAGCCGCGTTCCCAGTCCATCGCGACCGTGCCGCGCAGCGTGTCCTGATCGCAGACCTGCAGCCCGCCCGAACCGGTCTGGCAGACCCCGGGCCCGGTGGGGCCGTTCGGGCGGCGCAGCCCGACGACATTGGCCCTCAGCCCCAGCCGCCCGCCGATGCCCGGCGCGGTCCAGTTCTGTTCGAGGTCGAATTCCGGCAGGCCGAGCGGGATGGCCGAGACGCGCTCGTTCTCGCGCAGGCTCTGGAAATAGACACCGCCCAGTTCCCAGTAGCCGCGATCGCGATAGGAGGCGATGGCGATCTCGCTGCTCAGCCGGTCGATCTCGGAGAACTCGAAATCGCTCAGATAGCCGTCGTCGGATGTCGCGGCGATGTCGAAATGGCCGAATACGTCATCGGTCACGTAATAGTGGCCCTGGCCGAACAGGTGTCCGCGGGCGATCTGGTCGCGCCCCGACTGGTCGGCCTTGATCGAGCCGTCGAGATAGAGGCTGCCGCGCCGGAACAGCTGGCGATACTCGGCCTGCAGCAGCGGTCCCAGATCGCTGGTCAGCATCGGCGTGAGGGTCAGGTCGGAATGCTCGTCCAGCACCACGAAATAGGGCAGGCGCAGCCCGTAGCCGAAGGTGTCGGAGGTGCGCACCGAGGGCACGAGGAAGCCGGTGCTGCGTTTCACCGTCGGGTCGGGGTGACGGAAGTAGGGAAGATAAAACACCGTCATCCCGGCGACGTCGAAGGCGGCGTCCTCGTAATGGATGATGTGCGCCTGCTGGTCATGCACGATGCGCCGGGCGCGGATGCGCCACAGCGGCACCGGATTGGCCGCACAGACCACGCAGGTCGAAAACACCGCCTTGCCCAGCACGTTGTAGCGCCCGCCCAGCCTCTGCGCCTCCACCGCGGCAAGGCGGAAGCGCTGGCGCAGCACCGCCCGGGCCGAGCGCAGCAGGCCGTTGCGCAGATCGCGGTCGAGCGCGGCATAGCTGGCAAACAGGGTCGAGCCGTCCGGGTCGCGCAGCACCAGCGGTCCCTCGGCCACGATCCGTTCGCGCCGGCTGTCATAGGTGATCGCCGGTGCGGTCAGCGTCCGCTTGCCATAGAACACCTGGACATGGCCGCGCGCGGTCAGCAGACCGCTTTCGCCGTCATATTCGATCCGGTCGGCAATCAGCGTCACCGGCAGGTCGCGCGGCAGGTTCGGCAGATCCTGCGCCCCTGCGCCCGGCGGGAACCCGCACAGGAGGGCGAGGATCAGCACAAGCCCGATTCCGCCCCACCCCAAGCGCATGGATCTTCCCGTTCCCCGTTTCCCTCGCACGCAGCCCGCTCACCCGTCTTCCATGTAGAACAGAAGCCCCAGGGCAAGCAGGGCGGCCGCGCTCGGCGGAACCCAGGCGGCAAGCAGCGTGGGAATCGCGCCGGACGCTCCCAGAGCTTGCGTGATATCGGAGATGAAGAACAGGGCAAAACCGGTCAGCGTGGCCGCCAGCAGCATCAGCCCGATGCGCGACAGCCGGGCCGAGCCCATCGAGAACGCCGCGCCCAGCAGGACCATGGCACTGAACAAGAGCGGCTTGGTCAGCTCACGATCGAAATGCATCTGGTGGCGCAGCGCCGAGAAGCCCGAGGCGCGCAGCGTCTCGATGAATTCGGGCAGATCCCAGAAGCCGATGGCATCGGGCGAGGCGAAGCTTTCCAGAATCCGGTCGCTGGTCAGATCGGTGGCTACGCTGCGGCTGTCCTCGCGCACCCGTTTGGGCGGCGTGTTGGGGTTGGCGGGATCGAAGTTCCAGCGCATGACGTCGTGCAGCCGCCATTCGCCGGGCAGCAGTTCGGCCTCCTCCGCCTCGATCCGGCCCAGGAGCTGGTTGTCGCGGCCGAATTCGAACAACGACACGCCGTAAAGCCGCGTTCCGGCCGAATTGGCATGCTCGGCACGGATCACCGTCTGGCCGAACGTGTCGGCCTGGCGCAGCCACAGCCCCTCGCGCGAGATCGACAGCAGGCTTTCCTGCCCGCGCAGGAAACGCGCCTCCAGCGTCTCGTAGCGTTGCAGCATCGCCGCCGAGAGCGGGTTGAGCACCGCGAATCCCACCACGCCCAGAATGGCCGCCGACAACACCGCCGGCATCAGGATGCGCCAGCCCGACAGGCCGGAGGCACGCGCCACAACCAGTTCGGAGGACCGTGCGAGACGGGTGAAGCAGGCCATGGAGGACAGCATCATCACGAAGGGAAAGGTGGTGCCGGCCACCGGCAGGGCGTGCAGGAGCGCCAGCCCCAGAAGATCCCACACCGTGGCGTCGCTGTTGGCGGTGCGCCGCATCAGCTCGACCAGGTCGATCAGCACGATCAGCGCCAGCACCACGATCACCGCCGCCAGCAGCGTGCCCAGAAAGCGCCGGACGAGATAGAGGAACAGCGTCAGGCTCATGCCGGGGCCTCATCGGCATCCGGCGCAACGCGCGGGCGCATGCTGGTCCAGATCAGCCAGGCGGTGACGCCGAAGACGGCCAGCGGCGGCAGATACATCAGCGGCCACAGCCCGGCCACACCGGTGGTCAGCGACTTTGCCGCCACCCCGGCCAGCCGCAGCGCCAGGCCGGTGCCGATGGCGGCCCAAAGCTGCAGCGCATAGCCGCGCCGCTTGAAGCCGCCGAACAGGATGAACAGGCAGGCCACCAGCGGCAGCGCAAGCGCGTAGAGGGGAGCGCTGAGCTGCTCGTGCCCCTCCGCCACGAAATCGCCGAGCCGGAACCAGGGCAGGCTTCGCAGCTCGGCCGGAGGCGAGACGAGGGTGGTGAAGAAATACTCCGACGGCTTGCGCCGGCGCTGATCGGCGTGTTGCAGGAGCGGGCTGAGATCATAGACGAAGGTCTCGAAGCGCAGCGTGGACAGCGCGCCGGAGCGCCGGTCGAAATGCTGCGCGGCCCCGTCGAACATGATCACCCGCGGCCCGTCCTCCCCACGCACCAGTGCGGCCCGGTTGGCCGAATAGGTGATCGGCGCGTCGGGCTTGCGGCGGTCGTGGATGAAGATATCGGCCATCTCGCCGGTCCGGCTGGCATCGCCGATGAAGACGGTCAACCCCTCGACAGGGTGCACGAACTGGCCCTCGCGCACCATGGCCGAGGCGAGATCGCCGCGCAGATCGGCCATCCGGTCCCGCAGCTTGTGCGCGGCGGTGGGCATGAGATAGAGCGTGACCACCATCATCGCCGCCATGACCGCGAGACCGAACAGGAGGATCGGCCGGGTGATGCCGGCAAAGCTGCGCCCGGCGGCCATCATCACCACCAGCTCGGATTCCACATAGAGCCGGTTGAGCGTGTAGAGCGCGGCGGCAAAGGCCGAGACGGGCAGGATGATCGACATCACCACCGGCAAAAGCAGCGCGGTGAACTCGGCGAACACCGCCGCGGACTGGCCGTTATTGACCACCAGGTCGATGATGCGCAGCGACTGGCTGAGCCAGATCACCCCGGTGAAGACCAGGGCGAAGAAGCCGAACGGCCCCAGAAGCTGTGCGAAGATGTACCGATCGAGCCGGGTCACGCCACCCCCCGTCCGGGCGGTGCGGGCGCCCGGACCATATGCCCCGGCCTAGGCGCTGGCCGATCTCTGGTCAAGCCCCCGGAATCGGTCTAGGGGAAGGAAACCCCAACATCGCCGGAGCCGCTCATGACCGAACCGCTTGCGATCAAGTTCAGCGAAATCGACACCTCCGCCTTTCCCGCGATCGAGGGACAGATCGCGGCCTTCGCCGATACCGACGGCAAGATGGATCTGCCGACCCGGCGGCTGGACCGGCTGACCCGCGGGGCGCTGTCGCGCGCGGTGGGCTCGGATGCGTTCGGCAAGCTCAAGGAGGCGGAGGGGATGATCCTGTCCATGCCTCACGGGCTGAAGGCCGAGCGGCTGATGCTGGTCAAGCTCGCCCGCCGGCCCGATCCGCTGACCGCGCGCCGGGCCGGGTGCTGGATCGCGGCCAAGATGGCGCGCAAGCCGCTGACGGTGCTTTCGGGGGCCAAGGCTGCGGTCGAGATCGCCTTCGGCCTGGCGCTGCGCGCCTATGAGTTCGACGTCTACAAGGTGGCGAAGAAATCCGAGGACAACGCTGCGATGCCGCGCGAGGCCCGCATCCTCGTCTCCAATCCCGAGGAGGCGGCCGCGGCCAGCCGCGACCGCGCCGCGCTGGTCGAGGGCGTGTTCTTCACCCGCGATCTGGTCAACGAGCCGGCCAATGTGCTGAGCACCACCGATTTCGCCGCGCGGCTGGGCGCGATGCAGGAGCTCGGTCTCGATGTCGAGATCCTGCAGGAGGAGGAGCTGGAAAAGCTCGGCATGCGCGCGCTGCTCGCCGTCGGGCGGGGCTCGGAAAACCCCAGCCGGGTGGTGGTGATGCACTGGCATGGCGACGGCGACGTGCCCCCGGTCGCGCTGATCGGCAAGGGGGTGGTGTTCGACACCGGCGGCATCTCGATCAAGCCCGCATCCGGCATGGAGGAGATGACGATGGACATGGGCGGGGCCGGGGTGGTGGCCGGCACCATGCGCGCGCTGGCCCTGCGCCGGGCCAGGGCCAATGTCATCGGCATCGTCGGGCTGGTCGAAAACATGCCCGACGGCCGCGCCCAGCGTCCCGGCGACATCGTCACCTCGATGAAGGGCGACACGATCGAGGTGATCAACACCGATGCCGAGGGCCGGCTGGTGCTGGCCGACCTGCTGTGGTACGCCCAGGAGCATTTCGCGCCATCGGCCATGATCGACCTCGCCACCCTGACCGGGGCGATGATCATCGCGCTCGGGCACCACAAGGCCGGCTTCTTTGCCAATGACGATGCGCTGGCCGAGGCGCTGGCCCGGGCGGCGGCGGGCGAGGGTGAGGGGGCGTGGCGGATGCCGCTGGACAAGGCCTATGACAGGCAGCTCAAGTCGCGCCTGGCGGATATCAAGAATGTCGGCGGCCGCCCGGCCGGTTCGATCACCGCAGCCCAGTTCCTGCAGCGCTTTGTCAAGGACGGCACCGCCTGGGCCCATATCGACATCGCCGGCGTGACCCTGCCGCCCGAAGCGACCGATTGCGCCCCGAAGGGGGCGACGGGCTGGGGCGTGCTCACGCTCGACCGTCTGATCAGGGAGCGCTGCGAGAGCAAGGGGTGAGCGAGGTCCTGTTCTACCACCTGACCCGCTCGGCACTGGAAAACACCCTGCCGGGGCTGCTGGAACGCAGCCTCGCCCGCGGCTGGCGGGCGGTGGTCCGGGTGGGTGTGCCGGAGCGGGTGGCGGCGATCGACAGCCATCTGTGGAGCTATTCCGATGCGAGCTTCCTGCCCCATGGCATGGCCGGAGATGCCCATGCCGCGCGCCAGCCGGTCTATCTGACCGCCGGCAGCGAGATGCCGAATGCGCCCGACATCCTGTTCCTGGTCGATGGCGCGCAGGCCGGGACCGCGGAGATGGCCGGGCTGACCCGGACGGTGCTGATCTTCGACGGTCGCGACGAGGCCGCGCTTGAGCAGGCCCGCGAGGACTGGCGCCGGGTTGTCGCCGCGGGGCTGCAGGCGGTCTACTGGGCGCAGGAGCCCGGCGGCTGGGTGGAAAAGGCGCGCGCGGGCGGCGAAGCCGGCGACTAGCGGGTGCCGGGTTCAATCCGGCTCAACCCGCCCCCCGACACGAGGGCAGGTATCCCGCCCGGGTGGAGGCGAATGCGCCCCCCTGTGGGGGGTGAGGCCGCGAACGCCATGGCGCGAGAAGAGCGGGCGAACGGGCGCATGCCCGGAATCCCTTGACGCATCAAGCTGGCGGGTTTTGCACTTCGCGCTGGAACTCAGCCTCCCTGGTAGAGACCCCAGCAAAACCCGGATGCAGGCGGACATCCTGAATGCATGAGGGTTCATCAGGATCAGATCTGCGCGCGCATAAAATAATTAGAAGAGACCCCTGCAAAACCCTGCCGGCCAGACCCGGGCGTTGCGCTCGGGCGCCGCGAAATGCGGCGCCG
>RFIR01000507.1 GCA_003695135.1 Alphaproteobacteria bacterium
GCGGCGGCCCTCGGCCTGGCGCGCGGCGGTGATGCAGGCGCAGACGGCCTGCCCGTCGATCAGCACCGTGCAGGCGCCGCAATCGCCGGCATTGCAGCCGATCTTGACATCGGTGCGGCCGAACTGGCTGCGCAGCACCTCCGACAGCCGCGCCGCGCCGGGATCGGGCAGCGCGACCTCCTGGCCGTTCAGCGTGAAGCGCATGGCTGCGGTTTCGGCATCGTCACGCATCGGCCCGCTCCCCGCACAATGCCGCGATGTCGCGCGCCAGCATCTCGCGCACCGCCGTCCGCCGGTATTCGGCCGATCCGCGAATGTCGGAGATCGGCGCGAGCGGGGCAAGGTGGCTGTCCACGATGGGCACGCAGGCGGCCTCTGCCGCCGTCCGGCCTTCCAGCGCCGCCTCCAGCGCCGGCAGCCGCCGGGCGACCGGCGAACAGGCGCCGACGGCGATGCGGGCGCGGGCAATGCGGTCGCCCTCGATCTGCAGCAGCACCGCGGTCATGGCGATGGAGATCACCAGATGGCTTCGCGCCCCGAGCTTGGAGAAGCGGCTGCGGGCGGCCGCCGCGGGCTCGGGCACGCGGATTGCGGTGACGATCTCGCCCGGTGCCAGCGCCGTGCGCCGCACCCCCGTGATGAAATCGGAGAGCGCCAGCCTTCGGTTGCCCGAAGGCCCCGCGATTTCCACCTCCGCCTCCAGCACCAGCAGCGGCGGCACGCCATCGGCGGCGGGCGAGGCATTGCAGAGATTGCCCGCCACCGTCGCCGCATTCTGGATCTGCACCGAACCCACCGTGCGCCCGGCCGCCTTCAGCGCATCGAAGGCAGGCGGCAGGTCATGGGCGATCAGCGCGCTCCATGTCACGCCGGCGCCGATGCGGATCTCGCCGCCCGCGCGGGTGATTCCGGAAAGCTCCGCCACCCGGCCGAGATCGAGCACCTTGTCCGGCGGCGGGCGGTCACGCAGCGCGGGGTAGAAATCGGTGCCGCCCGCCAGAATCGCCGGTCCCTCCGCCGCCATCAACGCAAGCGCCTCGTCCAGCCGCTCCGGCCTGAATAGGGTCACGGCCCGCCCCGCAGATTGTTTGCCTACAAACGAGTTTGCGGGGGCTGGCGTGCAGTGTCAAGCGGGGCAGGTTCCCCTCTCCCCGGGGAGAGGGAGAGGGGATGGGCGGGCGCGGGGGAGGAGACGCGCCCGCCACTGCTCGACGGCTTGCCGCCTGGAGTGTGTCGGGTTCCATCGGGCTCACCCGCCCGTGGCGCGAAGCGACACGGGCATGCGCCCGCCCGCCCCCAGGCGGGCGCATTCGCGCCCACCCGGGCGGTCGCAAGCCCTCGCGTTGGCGCCCGGCGTGAATCGGATTGAACACGACATGCTCTACCGATCTTCGTCCCGGATGTTCTTCCACCACGGCCCCGGCTCGCCCGGCGGGGTGCCGGCGCGCGCCATCTCCTCGCGGATGGCGCCGATGTCCCAGCCGGTCAGGCCGGCCAGCGTCCGCGCCTCGCGCTCGTAACGCGCGGGCAGGCCGGCGAGGTAGTCGCGCGCCTCGGCACAGCTCGGCCGGCCGGTCCAGGCATGGCGCAGCACGTAGCGGCCCTGGAAGTTCTGGCGGTCGCCGGTCTCGATCAGCCGCAGATCCTCGGGAAAGCTCTCGGCGTCATAGCGCAGATGCAGCCTTGTGACGAACACGTCCTGCGCCCCGGCCGCATCGTCCCGGCCCATCCAGAACACGCCGAGCTGGCGCAGCTCGCGCGCGCTCAGCGGATCGGCGGCGCAGGGATCGCACCAGCCCATGTCCCAGGCGTATTCCATCATCACCGCCGCCCCGCCTTCCTTCGCCACTGCGGCGGCGAAGATCGCCTTGTAGGTGTCGCCGAACTTCGCCTTGATATAGGTGGGGATGGTCTGGCCGGTCGGCAGGCGCACGGTGCGGTAATTGGCGGTCTCGACCCGGCCCTTGCGGGTCAGCGTCCACAGCAGCAGGTCCTGCTTGCCGCGCGCATTCACCGTGCCGAGGCGGATCGGCAGCATGAATTTCTTCGATTCGAAGGCGATCTGCAGCGGCCGCAGATAGGCGTTGCCGGTCTTTGCATGCTCCTTGATATTCACCCTGGCGACGAAGAACTTCATGCCCTGCGCGATGTAGGAGCCGAGCACCGGCGCGGCGCCGTCGGGAATGCGGTAGCCGTTTTCGACAAGCCAGGTGGCGAGCCCGTCGGATTGCTCCGCGGACAGGATCAGAATGTCGTACTCGCCCACCGTGTATTGCGCCTCGATGGTCACGCCGAGGCTGCGCGCACGTTTTTCCTGCGGTGGAGCTGCCGCCGTCGCCATGGTGCCGGGCGAGGGCTCGGCCATCCGCCGCAACCGCAGCAGGCAGGGATCCTCGTCGAAATACTCCACCAGCCGGGGCGCGGAATAGGCGTCGAGATGATCGATCACGCCGTTCTCGGCGACGTGGATCTGCTCGCGCTTCAGCACGGTGGGGGCGGGCACGACCAGGGCGAAATCCCTGACGTCGCCGCGGAAATCATTGGCCATGGTGAGGACGGTGCGATTGCCGTCGCGCACCATCACCACCTTGGAGGCCTCGTTGAAAAGCTTCGCATCGCCGCGCGCGACATAGAAGCCGCAGAAGGCCGAGGCCGCCGCCGGCAGGATGGCGAGCGCGGCGGCGGTGGCCGCGGCGGTCAGGATGGCACGCATGAGAGGTCTCCTTTCGCTGGATCTGGCCGCCAGCGATGCAGCGGCGCGGGGAAGAAGCGGTTGAGCAGCGGGGTGAGCGGGGCCATGGCGACGAGGCCGAAGATCGGGCCGGCATCGACGATCCACGCGGTCTGCAGGGCGAAGCCGGTGGCCGCGACCGCCCCGATCCATCCTATGCGGGCCGCGCGGTTCCATGGCGCGGTCATCGGGTCGGAGATCATGAAGAAGGCGAAGACGAACAGCGCGCCCGAGGACATCTGGTGCAGCGGGATCGCCAGCGGATCGCCGAAGAAGACGGCGCGGCCGAAGCAGAGCGCGGCCCAGAAGGCGAGGAAGGCCAGCGGCACCTCCAGCCGCCGCGCGCCATGGGTGACGGCGAGGCCCAGCCCGGCAGCGAGCAGCACCGCGACCCCGGCGCTGCCCCACTGGCCGGGCGAGACCCAGGCGCTGTCGAAGAGCGTGACGGTGACGGCGATGCCGAGCGCGGTGGGGTTGAAGAAATGCCGTCCCCCGATGCGCAGCGCCTTGGAGGCGATGGCGATGGCGGCGGCCAGCGCCACCAGTTCCGGGCCGGTGCTGCGCAAGAGGAGCGTCAGCGACAGCGCCGAGATCGCCGGGCTGCGCCAGTCGAAACGCCAGCCGAAGCCCCGGGCGAGGATCCATTGCAGGACAAGCGCGCTCGCCACCGCCGTCGCCGGGCGCCACCACGGCATCTCGAAGGCGAATGCCCACATGCCCAGACCCGTCAGCCCCAGAAGGGCGAGGATCTGGCCGTGCCGGGCATCGGCAAAAAGACTTCCCATCCTCGTCATGACTGCTTGGACGCCCCGCCGCCGCTGATCCTTGGAACATTTCCACTTTCACGTCCGACAGGCACGGTTCCGTCCCTCACCGGGGCAATCGGCCAACGGGCAAAGGGCGGTCGGGAGGCGTGCGCGGCTGCGGCGAGGCCGCAATCAAGGCCGCGCCGGAGCCTGCTCCGGGCCGCCGCGCAGCGGTTGCCTTGACGGCGGTGGCAGGCGCTTCACCATCGAAGCGGGTTGGATACCAAGGCTCGAGGGGTCTGACTCACGCCCTGCTGATTTCTCTTTGACAGACGGGCCGGGTCCGACGGCTGCCCTCGAAGCGTTGAGAGCAGTGCCCGCCCGAGGGTGGGCGCGGAAGCGCCCGCCTGGGGGTGATACCAGCCGCCCAAATCACTGCCCGCTGCCCGGCTTCGTGCCGTGAGCGAGGCGATGGTGCCGGGGTCGTTGGCGCGGACGATCCAGGCCGCACGGCCCTGGCAGATGATTGCCCGGCAGCTGTCGAGGCGCGTTCCGCCGAGCTGAAGGCGAATGCGCCGTAAGGCCAGGCGAACATCCTCGCGCATGTGCAATGACTGGAATACCCCTGCAATACTTGGATGCCGGCGGGTTCTCGAAAAGCACAAGGCTTTGGTGGGATCATGGTTGCGCGCCCGTAAATAGAAGAGACCCCTGCGAAACTCCGCTGGCCAGACCCGGGCGCTGCGCTCGGGCGGAGGCGAAATGCGTTGCTACTCGCGTTTCCTCATTTCACTGTTGGTTGTTAAATATTGATTACAAA
>RFIR01000508.1 GCA_003695135.1 Alphaproteobacteria bacterium
ACCAGCCAGACCCGGGCGTTCCGCGCGGGCGCCACGAAATTGTGGCGCCACATGCGCTCTTCTTGTTTTCACTGTTGATTGATAAATATTGATTGCGAAATTACTTTCTAATTATTTTACGTGCGCACAGATCCGATCCCGCTGAACCCTCATGCATTCAGGATGTGCGCCTACATCCGGGTTTTGCAGGGGTCTCTTTTAATTACTTTATACGCTCGCAATCCTCACCTTTGAAACCTTGCATATTCGATATACATACCCGCGCTATGGTTTTGCAATGGCCTTTTACGGTTACTTTACACGCGCGTACCGGTTCGAAACGATGACCTGTATCGCGGGCATGCGTTCTTTATGTCGGGCTTCGCAAACCTCCGAAACCGTATTCCAATCATGCCATGGCGATGTCCCATGTCGAAAAACTCCGCGCAAAGGTTCCAGCTTGCCGGGAGCGGTCCGCCCCATCCGGCCTCGAAGCACTGCAACTCTTCGCGCTCAATGAAGCGTTTACATTATTGTTGTTGACTGCGCATCATTCTCCAAACTAGATTGCGCCCCGGCCGGAATCGCCTCCGGCCGCCCGCGGGCCGGGTTTCCAGACCGATGGCGTGGAGGGGCACGCAACGCCACGCCGATGTTCGGGAGACTGATCATGGGACCGTTTCCGCATGATGCACCCAAGGCCAGGATCGACGATGTCAATGTCGCCGGCACCGATGGTTTCGAATTCGTGGAGTTCGCCCATCCCCGGGCCGGGTTCCTGGAGGATCTGTTCACGAAGATGGGCTTCGTCGAGGTGGCCCGCCACCGGGTGAAGGACATCTCGCTCTATCGTCAGGGCGGGATCAACTATCTCGTCAATCGCGACCCCGACAGCCACGCCGCCGGATTCATGCGCGCGCACGGGCCCTGCGCCCCGTCCATGGCCTGGCGGGTGGTCGATGCGCAGCACGCGCTGAAATGCGCGCTCGACTACGGGGCGGAGGAATATGCCGGTCCGGGCAAGTCCATCGACGCGCCGGCGGTGATCGGCATAGGCGGCTCGCTGCTCTATTTCATCGAGGATTACGATGGGGGCAGGACCCCCTATGACCGCGATTTCGACTGGCTGGGCGAGCGCGACCCGCATCCGCACGGCGCGGGCTTCTACTATATCGACCATCTGACCCACAACGTCATGCGCGGCAACATGGATAGCTGGTACCGCTTCTATGCCGAGGCGTTCAACTTCAGGGAAATCCGCTTCTTCGACATCAAGGGCCAGATGACCGGGCTTGTCTCGCGCGCGCTGACCTCGCCCTGCGGCAAGATCCGCATCCCGGTCAACGAAAGCACCGATGATCAGAGCCAGATCGAGGAATATCTGCGCGAATATCGCGGCGAGGGCATCCAGCACATCGCGGTCGGGACCGAGGACATCTATGCCTCGACCGACATGATTGCCGAGCACGGCATCGAGTTCATGCCGCCGCCGCCCGATGTCTATTACCGGATGTCGCATCGGCGGGTGAAGGATCATCAGGAGCCCGTCGAGCGGATGAAGAAGCACGGCATCCTGATCGACGGCGAAGGCGTGGTCGGCGGCGGCACGACCCGCGTGCTGCTGCAGGTCTTTTCGAAAACCGTGATCGGGCCGATCTTCTTCGAGTTCATCCAGCGCAAGGGCGATGACGGCTTCGGCGAGGGCAATTTCCGCGCCCTGTTCGAATCGATCGAGCGCGATCAGATCGAACGCGGCGTGCTGAAGGCCGCAGCCGGGGAATGAATTCGCCGACAGCCGGCCAGGCCGGACCGGCCGGGGGCCGAGAGGATCCGGAACCGGCGCGCAGCGGCTGGGCATCCTGGCCCGGCGCGCCGGCGGCCGGCACGCGCATCTGCGCAGGCGCCGATCTCGTTGAGGGGGCGACGCTCGGCGTGGCGCCCGGCGGTTTCCCGCTGCTGCTGGTGCGCCAGCAGGGCCGGGTCCGTGCCTACGTCAATGCCTGCCCGCATCAGTATCTGCCGCTCGACTACCGCGGCGGGCGCGTGCTGTCGGCCGATGGTACCCTCCTGCGCTGCACCAGTCACGGCGCCGGCTTCTCGGTTGATACCGGAGAGGGCGTCGAGGGGCACGGCATCGGAAGCTGCCTCGAGCCGGTCCCGGTCGAGGAGGTGGGCAGCGAGATCCGCATCGCCGGCCGGAGGTGAGGGCCGGGCCCTGGCCGACCCTATCGCGACAGCACCTCGTCCAGCCGGCCGATCCCGCGCCACAACGCCTCCCGCCCCTCCGGCCCCAGCGCTTCGTCCAGTTGGCGGTCGCGTTCCAGAAAGCGGGGCAGCAGCGCCTCGAAACAGGCCTTGCCCTTTTCCGTCAGCCGCACCAGCTTCTTGCGCCGGCTGCGGGGATCGGCGGCGAACGCCACCAGACCGCGCCGCGCCAGCGCCCCGGCGGTACGGCTGATCTGCGCCCGGTCGAGCGCGGTGAACCGGCTGATGTCGGAGATCGAGATCTCCCCGAAGGTATCGACCACATAGAGCAGGCGATAGGAGGTGAGGTTCAGCGGCGTGTCCTTCAGCAGACCGGCCGCGTGCTGATCGAGCAGCTTGCTCAGCACCGACAGCCGGAAGGTCAGCCGGCCTTCCAGATCGCGCAGCTTTTCAAGCTGGTCTTCCAGCGCACCCGATGTCAGCCGCATGGCCGCCCCTGTTGTTGCGCTGGCAACATTAACACCGGCGAACAGGCAGGGCGAGAGCCGGTACGAGCTTCATCGCCGGCCGGCCCCTGATTCGCCTTCGGAGCGGGCGCAAGCGCGGACGCGGCCGGCCGCCGCCTTCCCATCAGCCGTATTCCTGCACCGGGGTTCCGGCGAGGGCGGCGACGTTCAGCAGCCCGCGCGCGCTGATCGAGGGCGTCACGATATGGGCCTTGTTGCCCATGCCCATCAGGATCGGACCGACCTCCAGCCCGTCCGCCAGCGCCTTGAGCACGTTGCGCGAGGCGCTCGCCGCATCGGCCACGGCAAAGATCAGCACATTCGCCGCCCCCTTCAGCCGCGAATTGGGGAAGATCCGCTCGCGCAGTTCGGGAAGAAGCGCGCTGTCGGAATGCATCTCGCCCTCATAGACGAAATCGCGCGGCTCCGAATCGAGGATCGCCAGCGCCTTGCGCATCAGCGGGCCGGTGCCGTCGTCGAGATTGCCGAACTGCGAATGGCTGCACATGGCGATGTGCGGCTCGATGCCGAAGCGGCGCACATGGCGCGCGGCGGCAATCGCGGTCTCGGCGATCTCCTCGGCGGTCGGGGCGGGATGGACATAGGTGTCGGCGATGAAAACGGCGCCCTTTTCCAGCAGCACCAGGCTCAGCGCGCCGATCGGCCTCAGCCCGTCGCGCGCCAGCACCGCGCTGACATATTTCAGATGCCACGAATACTGACCGAAGGTGCCGCAGACCAGGCTGTCGGCATGGCCCAGATGCACCGCCACCGCGGCAATGGCGGTGGTGTTGGTGCGCATGATGGCGCGGGCCAGCGCCGGGGTGACGCCGCGCCGCTCCATCAGCCGGTGATAGGTCTCCCAGTATTCGCGGTAGCGCGGATCGTCCTGGGGGTTGACCACCTCGAAATCGACGCCTGGCTTGACGGCGAGACCGTAGCGCTCGCAGCGCGTGTTCAGCACATCGGGCCGCCCGATCAGGATCGGCGTGTCGATGCCCTCCTCCAGCATGGCCTGGGCGGTGCGCAGCACCCGCTCGTCCTCGCCCTCGGCGAAGATCACCTTGCGCTTGCCGTTGCGCGCGGCCTCAAAGACCGATTTCATCACCATGGCGGTGCGGAAAACCGCCGTGTTGAGCCGCTCGTGATAGGCGGCAGGATCGACCGGTCGCGTGGCCACGCCGCTATCCATCGCCGCCCTGGCGACGGCGGTGGCGACCTCGGGCATCAGCCGGCGGTCGAAGGGTTTGGGGATGAGGTATTCGGGGCCGAACACCATCCGCTCGCCCTGATAGGCCGCGGCGGCCTCGGCCGAGCTGGTGGCCCGCGCCAGCCGGGCCAGCGCATGGGCGGCGGCGACCTTCATCTCCTCGTTGATCTCGGTCGCCCCCACATCGAGCGCGCCGCGGAACATGAAGGGAAAGCACAGCACGTTGTTGACCTGGTTGGGATAGTCCGACCGACCGGTGGCGATGATGGCATCGGGGGCCACCGCCTTGGCATCCTCGGGCAGGATTTCCGGCACCGGATTGGCCAGTCCGAAGATGATCGGCTGCCGGGCCATGGCCCGCACGCCGTCGCGGCTCAGCACCCCGGGGCCGGCCAGGCCGAGGAAGAAATCGGCACCTTTCAGCGCCTCCTCCATGCTGACCGCACCGCCCTTGCGGGCATATTCGGCCTTTTGCGGCGTCATCCC
>RFIR01000509.1 GCA_003695135.1 Alphaproteobacteria bacterium
GCCGCCTCCCAGTAGCGATGCACGACATAGTCGCGCGCCATCGCCTCCATGCAGACCGGGTGCATCGGCCCCATCATCAGTATTTCCGGTTTCATCGCGCCCCTCCCGCCGGATGCCTCGTCGTGGCAGACCTAACCCCAGCCGCGGATGCTGTCGACCGCCTGGCCGGCTGCCATCGATACAAGTCCATTCGCGCGCAAGCCCCCGTCCCGGTGGTGATTCGCACGTCCAGCGGAGGCTTTCGGCAGCGGCCATCCGCACCCCGCCCGCGTGCAACCCGAGCAAGGTATTGAATCCACGCGATTTAACGCGTATCCGAGCCGCGACCAGAACGCACTTTTCCCCCGCCCCCGCTGGTCTAGTCTGTAGGCATAAGCGACGTCACATTCACAATCATCTAGGGAGCGAATCATGCGACTCATCCTCAACACGGCACTTGCTGCGGCTGTGGCACTTGCGGCCGCGCCGACGCTGGCCGATCCCGCCGGCTGCGACGAAGGCGAGATCGTCATCAAGTTCAGCCATGTCACCAACACCGACCGGCACCCCAAGGGGATCGCCGCCGCGTTGCTGGCCAAGCGCGTCAACGAGGAGATGGACGGCAAGGCCTGCATGGAGGTCTATCCCAACTCCACGCTCTACAATGACAACAAGGTGCTGGAGGCGCTGCTGCAGGGCGACGTGCAGCTCGCCGCGCCCTCGCTGTCGAAGTTCGAGAAGTTCACCAAGAAGTTCCGCATCTTCGACCTGCCGTTCATGTTCAAGAATATCCAGGCGGTGGACGCCTTCCAGCGCTCCGAGGCCGGGCAGGCGCTCCTGAACTCCATGCGCCGCCGCGGCCTGCAGGGGCTGGCCTTCTGGCACAACGGCATGAAGCAGATGTCGGCCAACCGCCCGCTGATCCACCCCTCCGACGCCAAGGGGCTGAAATTCCGCGTCCAGCAGTCCGACGTGCTGGTGGCGCAGATGGAGGCGATCGGCGGCAGCCCGCAGAAGATGGCCTTCTCCGAGGTCTATGGCGCGCTGCAGCAGGGTGTCGTGGACGGGCAGGAAAACACCTGGTCGAACATCTATGGCAAGAAGTTCTTCGAGGTGCAGGACGGCATCACCGAGACCAATCACGGCATCATCGACTATCTGGTGGTGACCTCGGTCGAATGGCTCGACAGCCTGCCCGAGGACGTGCGCAGCCAGTTCCTGCAGATCCTCAAGGAGGTGACCGAGGAGCGCAACGCCAAGGCCTATGAGGTCAACCAGCAGGCCCGCCAGGCGATCCTCGACGCCGGCGGCGTGATCCGCGAGCTGACGCCCGAGCAGCGCCAGGAATGGGTGGACGCGATGAAGCCGGTCTGGGAGAAGTTCGCCGACGATGTCGGTCAGGACATGATCGACGCCGCGCAGGCGATCAATGCCGGGATCTGAGGCCCTGACGGCCTGATCCGACCCGGAAGGGCGCGGCGCCGCGCCCTTCCTGCACGCAATCCCGCGCCAGACGGGACAACCGACGGGGACAGCTCATGCATGACGCCAAATCCGGCCTCGTCGACCGGATCGAGGAGACGCTGATCTCGCTGATCCTGGGGCTGATGACGCTGATCACCTTCGCCAATGTCGTCACCCGCTACGTCTTCAACCTCAACATCCTGTGGGCGCTGGAACTCACGGTCTTCCTGTTCGCCTGGCTGGTGCTGCTCGGCGCCTCCTATGCGGTGAAGAAGAGCGCCCATCTCGGGGTCGATGCGGTGATCAACGCGGTCGGACCCGGGCCGCGTCTGGCGCTGGGCGCGATCTCGGCCGCGCTCTGCATCCTCTATGCCTTCCTGCTGCTCAAGGGCGGCTGGGACTACTGGGCCAATTTCGCCAACCTGCCGCAGACCGAGGGGCGATGGTTCCCGCTCGGTTTCGAGGAGGACTTCCTGCCCAAGGGCTGGTACGAGGTCAACGACATCCCGATGCCGGCATTCCTGCGCTGGATCGAACCCCTGATGAACGAGGGCGAGCATTACGAGAAGATCCCCCGCTTCATTCCCTATGCGGTGCTGCCGCTGTCGATGGCGCTGTTGCTGTTCCGCTTCGTCCAGGCGACGGTCCGGCTGCTGACCGGCCGCATCGACCGGCTGGTGGCCAGCCACGAGGCCGAGGACGAGATCGCCGAGATCCGCGAACATGGCGGGGAGAACGGCTGATGGATGTCGTTCTGCTGTTCGCGATGGTCGTCGGCATGCTGATGATCGGCGTACCGATCGCGGTGGCGCTGGGGATGAGCTCGATCTTCTATCTGCTGTTCTTCTCCGAAAGCTCCATGGCCTCGGTGGCCCAGACCCTGTTTTCGGCCTTCGAGGGCCATTTCACCCTGCTGGCGATCCCCTTCTTCATCCTCGCCTCCTCCTTCATGTCCACCGGCGGGGTGGCGCGGCGCATCATCCGCTTTTCCATCGCCTGCGTCGGCCATCTGCGCGGCGGGCTGGCCATTGCCGGCGTGTTCGCCTGCATGATGTTCGCCGCGCTTTCGGGTTCGTCCCCGGCCACGGTGGTCGCCATCGGCTCCATCGTCATCGCCGCGATGCGCCAGGCCGGCTACACCCGCGATTTCGCCGCCGGCGTGATCTGCAATGCCGGCACGCTGGGCATCCTGATCCCGCCCTCGATCGTGATGGTGGTCTATGCCGCCGCGGTCGATGTCTCGGTGGGCCGCATGTTCCTGGGCGGGGTCGTGCCCGGCATCACCGCGGGGCTGATGCTGATGGTGGCGATCTATGTCATGGCGCGGGTGCGCGGCATGCCCAAGGGCGACTGGCAGGGCTGGGGCGAGGTCGCCGCCTCGTTCCGCGACGCCTTCTGGGGGCTGATGCTGATCGCGGTGATCATGGTCGGCATCTACGGCATCCCCGGCGTCACCGGGGCGATCTTCACCCCCACCGAGGCGGCGGCGGTCGCCTCGGTCTATGCCTTCGTCGTGGCGCTCTTCGTATATCGCGACATGGGACCGCTGAAGGCGAGGGATGCCGGTGGCCGGCGGCTGAACCTGATCAACCGTCCCCATGCGCTGATAACGGCCTTCTTCCATCGCGACACACAGCACACGCTGTTCGAGGCCGGGCGGCTGACGATCATGCTGATGTTCGTGATCGCCAACGCGCTGATCCTCAAGCATGTACTGACCGATGAGCGCGTGCCGCAGGAGATTGCCGAGGCGATGCTGAGCGCGGGGCTCGGCCCGGTGATGTTCCTGGTGGTGGTCAACGTGATCCTGCTGATCGGCGGCCAGTTCATGGAGCCTTCGGGGCTCCTGGTCATCGTGGCGCCGCTGGTGTTTCCCATCGCCATCAAGCTCGGCATCGACCCGATCCATCTCGGCATCATCATGGTCGTCAACATGGAGATCGGCATGATCACCCCGCCGGTGGGGCTCAACCTGTTCGTCACCTCCGGCGTGGCCGGCATGCCGATGATGGCGGTGGTGCGCGCCGCGCTGCCCTTTCTGGGCGTGCTGTTCCTGTTCCTGATCCTGGTGACCTATGTGCCCTGGCTGTCGACCATGCTGCCGACGGCGCTGATGGGGCCCGAGATCATCACCAAGTGAGCCCGGCGTGGGGCGGTCTCATTCACCGGCCGCCTCGCGCCTTGCAATGGCGCTGTCGCGGTCCGACACGCCCAGCAGGTTGACGATCAGCCGCATCAGCCCGTCTTCCTCGGCCGAGCGTTTCTCGTCGGCCAGCGCGATGCGCCACAGCGCCACCACCTCGGCATAGCGCTCCTCATAGGGCACCGCATCCTTGATCGCGCGGGTGAAGCGCACCGTGTCGGCAGCCCCGGCCTCGATCTCCTCCGCCTGACGGCGCAGCGACGCCGCCGCATCCGCGTCGAGCCCATAGCGCGCGGCCAGCGCCGCGTCGATGGCGGCGATCTCGCGCGCGTCATAGACCCGGTCGGCCCGGGCCAGGCGCACCATCAGCGCCGCCATGGCCAGCCGTGCATCCCCCGGCGTGCCGGCGCGGGGCGGCGGGGCGGCCCCGATGAGGGAAAGAAGCGTTTCGATCATGCGCCCAAGCTAATGCTTCGCCGCGCCCATTGCGACCCCGGGCGTTCGCGGACCGTGGCGGCCGCAACCGGGCCCGGCCGCCCGTCCCGCCGTGACCCGCCCTGAAATGCCGGCATTGCCCGATCACACGCTTGCCGGTTAAGCTCGGCCGCGAACACGGGTGCGGTGAGGGCGGGAAGGGTCGTGGAACGAACACTGTTTCAGTTTGTCTGGACCCATTCCTGGCGCAGCCAGACGGTGATCGTGCTTGCCTCGGCCGTGTCGTTTCCGCTGATCCTCGCCGCGCTCTACATCCCCAAGCTGATCGTCAACGACACGCTGCGCAGCAACGACTTTCCCAAGGATGTCTTCGGCTTCGAGTTCGAGCAGGTGCAATATCTGGTCGCACTCTGTCTCGTGCTGCTGCTGCTGATCTTCCTCAACAACGGGGTGAAGTACTTCATCAACATCACCAAGGGCCTGACGGGCGAGCGCATCCTGCGCCGCATCCGCTATACCATTTACCAGCGGGTGATCCGGATGCCGCTGACCCAGCTGCGTCAGCGCAGCCCCGGCGAGGTGGTACAGGTGATCGCCGCCGAGGTCGAGCCGGTCGGCGGCTTCGCCGGCGAGATCGTCGCCACCCCGGTCTATCAGGGCGGGCAGCTGATCGTCTATCTCGGCTTCATCGTGGCGCAGGATGCGGTGCTGGGTCTGGCCGCCATCATCCTGTTCCCGGTCCAGGCCTATGTCATCCCCAAGATCCAGCGCATCGTCGTGCATCTGGTGCAGGACCGCATCCGCAACGTGCGGGCGATGACGACGGAGGTGACCGAGAGCGTGACCGGCATCGAGGAGATGCGCCTTGCCGCCGCCGCCCCCTGGCACCTGGCGCGGATTTCCGAGCGTCTCTACGTCAATTTCCGTATCCGCTACCGCATCTTCCTGCTGAAATACGCGATCAAGTTCGCCAACAACGTCATCAACAACATCACCCCGTTCTTCTTCTATTCCTTCGGCGGCTTTCTGGTGATCGAGGGGCGCATGGATCTGGGCGCGCTGGTCGCGATCCTGGCCGCCTACAAGGACATCGCCTCGCCCTGGCGCGTGCTGCTGAACTTCTACCAGACCTTCGCCGACATCTCGGCGCGCTACGAGGCGGTGGTCGACAGCTATGGCAGCGAGCCGCTGCCGGAGGAGGAGGAGCCGCTGTCGCTGGCCGGCAAGAAGATCCGGCTCGAACGGGTCAGCTCGGCGCTGCCGGTTTCCTCGGGCGGGGTGCGGGAGGTGTCGCTGACCCTGAATCCGGGTCAGACGACCCTGGTCATCGGCGAGGAGGAGGACGGGCGCTCGGAGCTCCTGCGCATTCTCTCGGGGCTTTCCACCCCGGCCTCCGGCCTGATTGCAGTCGGTGACGAGGAGGGACGCAACCCGATCCAGCGCGCGGCGCACGAGGTATCCCTCGTCACCCGCAACCCGCATATCATGAACGGTTCGCTGCGCGAGAACGTGGCCTATGGCATGCTGGCCGAACACGGGGCCGGCGACCCGCCGCCCGACTGGGACCGGCGGCAGCGCGAGGCGCAGCTGACCGGCGCCACCGCCGACACCCCCGAGATGGACTGGGTCGATTACGCAAGGCTGGGGCTGGAAAGCGCCGAGGAATTCGACGCGCGGGCGGTGGAGATTCTCGAACTCGTCGGATTGCAGCAGGAGCTTTTCGCGCGCGGGCTGTCGATCGTGATCGACCCGGCGCGGGAGCCGGGGCTGGTGGCGGCCGCGCTCAAGGCGCGCGAAACGGTCCGGCTGGCCGGCGAGGAGATGGAACTGGAGAATTTCGTCGAGCCCTGGCTTGCCGACGCCTATCTCGAAAACGCCTCCCTGGCCGAGAACCTGTTCTTCGGCGTGCCCGATTCGCCGAAGGCGGATCCGCTGGTCGAGGATCCGCTGGCGCTCAAGGCGCTCGCGCGCGCGCAGATCGCCGGTGAAGTGGTCCAGATCGGGCTGGAGGCGGCCGAAACACTGCAGACCCTGCTCGGCTCTCTGGGCCCGGAATCGATGCTGCTGGATCAGCTCGGCCTGATCGAACCGGGCGAACGCGAGGAATACGACGCCATCGTGCTCAGGGCCCGGCGGCGCGGCCTGCGCTGGCTGGGCCGGGCCGACCGCATGCAGCTGGTCCGGCTGGCTCTGCAGCTGACACCGATGCGCCACCGGCTTGGGATCCTCGACGACCCGCAGCGCCGCGAGCGTCTGCTCGCCGCACGCAAGGCGCTTCGCCACCTCTACGCCCCGCCGTCGGGCTTCACCCGTTTCGATGCCGGCGGTTACGTCCCCGGCCTGCCGCTGATCGAGAACATTCTCGACGGCCGCCCGCGGATGGACCGGCGCGATGTCCATCCCAGCATCGAGCAGAGGCTGGAACGGACCATGATGGAAAACCACATCGAGGATTTCGTGCTGCGGGCCGGGTTGCGTACCGATGTCGGCTATGCCGGCAACTCGCTTTCGACCTCGCAACGGCGCCGGCTGGCGCTGGCACGGGCACTGGTCAGCCGGCCGTCGCTGCTGATACTGGACGGGGTGGTCGATGACGACGACGCCGAACAGCGCCGGCTGCGACAGGCGATCCGGGCCGATCTGCCGGAGGCGACCATCGTCTACGGCACCAGCAACACCGAGCCTGCCATCCGGGCCGATCAGGTGGTAAGGGTGATCGGGGGGCGGCTGGTCGCGGCCGAAACGGATGAACCGCCGCGCTCGGGACCGGAGGAGACCGAACAGTGAAACTGTCCCGCGAAGCCGAAATCCTCGCCGCCTCGCCGCTCTTCCGCGGGGTGGACCGGGCGCAGCTCAAGCTGCTGGCGCTGATCGCGGAGGCGCGCACCTTCCATGATGGCGAGGTCATGATGGCGCAGGGGCAGGAAGGCGATGCCGCCTATGTGATCCTGTCGGGCTGTGCCGAGGTGCTGGTGAAGATCGGCGGGCGCGAGACCCTGGTCGCGGAACTGGACGGCAACGACATCGTCGGCGAGATGGCGCTGCTGACCGAATCGCCGCGCACGGCGACCGTCCGCGCACGGGGCACGGTCGAGGTTCTGCGCATCGGCCGCGACGCCCTGCTGCGCATGTTGCAGGAATTTCCCGGCATGGCGCTGGAGCTTCTGCGGGTGATGACCCAGCGGCTGGAGCGGACCACCCAGGAGCTTGCCCGCACGCGCAGCGAGCTGGAAAGGCTGAAGGCGGAGGAATGAGCGGAACCGCACTCACGCTGACCGTCTGGGGCTGCCGCGGCTCGCTGCCGGTGACCGGGCCGCAGACGCTGCGCTATGGCGGCGAGACCTCGTGCTATCAGCTCGGCTTCGGCACCGCCTCGCTGGTGATCGATTGCGGCTCGGGCCTGCGCAGGCTGGGCGCGCAGATGATGGCC
>RFIR01000510.1 GCA_003695135.1 Alphaproteobacteria bacterium
TTCATCTTCTCTCTCCTTCCATTGGCGGCGGTGCCGCGCCCCGTTGCCGGCGCGTCCTCCCGCCCCGCGCCGGCAAGGGGGCGGGGGCCCAGTGTTTCAACCGATACATTCGATTTCCACCCGCAGTTCGTATCACGACGGGAAGATGCAGCTTCCATTTGCCTCGCCCGGGCCACAGCCCGGGCGGTGCCCGACCCTCCCCCCGGGAGGGCGCACTGAAACCCCGGTCACAGGCACGACCCTCGTGAATGCATGAGCCGGCATCACCGACCCACCGCTTCACCGCGCCCTCCCAGGCTCGGTCGCCGCCCGTGGCGGCGGTGTGATTTCCCAGACAACATTGCAGATCCGCCGGACCATTCCCTAAAGCTTCAACTCCTCCTCGCCCAGCGGCGCCAGCATCATCGCCACGCGCTCCGGCGTTGCCTCCACCTGCCAGTGCGGATTGCGGTCCTTGTCGATCACCGCCGCGCGGATGCCCTCGAGGAACTCGCCATGCTCCATGCAGCGCGCGGTGAAGCGGTATTCGCGGATCAGCGCCTCGCGCACGCCGCCCGCGCGCGCCGCCCGGATCGTCTCCAGCGCGCAGGCCAGCGACAGCGGGCAGCCGCGGGCGAGCGCCTTGGCCGCCTCGGGATCGGCGCCTTCGCGGATCTCGTCGAGCGCGCCGCACCAAACCGCGTCGATCTCCGCCTGCCGGGCGGCGAGCGGGCTGTCCGGCGCGGGCTCGGCAAAGCGTGGCAGCACCGCGGCCGGATCGGGCTCGGC
The DNA here is from genome assembly GCA_003695135.1 of Alphaproteobacteria bacterium. Taxonomy (GTDB): domain Bacteria; phylum Pseudomonadota; class Alphaproteobacteria; order Rhodobacterales; family Rhodobacteraceae; genus J013. The sequence continues at coordinate 769 of RFIR01000510.1, forward strand.
CACCAGCGCCGCGGTCAGGGCGGGCCAGCGTTCGGCGGGCACGAACATGTCGGCAAAGCCGGCATGGATCGCATCGCCCGGCCCCATGCGGGTGCCGGTCAGGCCGAGAAACTCGCCCAGATGCCCCGGCGCGCGCGCGAGCAGGTAGGAGCCCCCCACATCGGGGATCAGCCCGATGCCGCATTCGGGCATGGCGATACGGCTTGATTCGCAGACCACCCGGTGCGAGCCGTGGCAGGATATGCCGACCCCGCCGCCCATGGTGAAGCCCTGCATCAGCGCGACATAGGGTTTGGGATACTCGGCGATCAGCAGGTTGAGCCGGTATTCGTCGGTCCAGAAGCGGCGGCCATAGGCGAAGTCGCCCGCCCGGCCGGTATCGTAGAGGCGCTGGATGTCGCCCCCGGCGCAGAAGGCGCGCTCGCCCTCGGCATCGATGAGCACCATGGTCACGGCCGGATCGTCGGCCCAGCCGCGCAGCGCGTCCTCCAGCGCCAGCGCCATCTCGTGGGTGAGCGCATTGAGCGCCTCGGGCCGGGCCAGCGTGACCCGCCCGACACGGCCCTCGGTACGGATTCGGATCCCGCTCACGCCACCTCCGCCATCAGCGCGCGGGCGGTGATCAGCCGCATGATCTCGTTGGTACCCTCCAGGATCTGGTGCACGCGCAGATCGCGCACGATCTTCTCGATGCCGTAATCGGCCAGATAGCCATAGCCGCCATGGATCTGCAGCGCGTCATTGGCGACCCTGAAGGCGGTATCGGTGACGAGGCGCTTGGCCATGGCGCAGTGCTTGGTGGCGTCGGGCGCCCTGTTGTCGAGCTTCCAGGCTGCCTGCCGCAGGAAGACGCGCGCGGCCTGCAGCTCGGTTTCCATGTCCGCCAGCCGGAACTGCAGCGACTGGAAATCGCCGATGGGCCGGCCGAAGGCCTGCCGTTCGCGGCTGTAGGCCAGCGCACGGTCGAGCGCGGTCTGCGCCGCGCCGAGCGCGGAGGCGGCGATGTTGAGCCGCCCGCCATCGAGCCCGGCCATGGCATATCTGAACCCCTCGCCCTCGGTCCCGATCAGGTTCTCGAAGGGCACCAGGCAGTCATCCATCTGCACCTGCGCGGTGGGCTGGGCGCGCCAGCCCATCTTCTTCTCCGGCGCGCCGAAGGACAGCCCCTCGGCGCCGTTCTCGATCAGCAGCGCCGAGATGCCCTTCGGCCCCGGCCCGCCGGTGCGGGTCATCACCAGGTAATGGTCGGCATAGCCGCCGCCGGAGATGAAGGCCTTGGTGCCGCTCACCCGCCAGCCCTCGTTGGTGCGCTCGGCCCGGGTGCGCAGGGCGGCGGCATCCGAGCCCGAGCCCGGCTCGGTCAGGCAGTAGGAGGTGTAGCCCTCGAAACGGCACATGCCGGGCAGCACGCGCTGGCGCAGTTCCTCGGAGCCGAAGCTGTCGATCATCCAGCCGCACATGTTGTGGATGGAGATGAAGGCGGCGACCGAGGGACAGGCCATGGCGAGCCCCTCGAAGATCAGCGCCGCGTCGAGCCGGGTCAGGCCGGAGCCGCCGACATCCTCGCGCACATAGATGCCGCCCATGCCCAGCGCACCGGCCTCGGCCAGCAGCGATTTCGGGATGGTGCCGGCCTCTTCCCATTCCGCGGCGTGGGGTGCGATCCGCTCCGCCCCGAATTCGCGGGCCATGTCGAAGACCGCCTGCTGTTCCTCGCTCAGCGCGAAATCCATCTCTCAGCCTCCCTTTCCGGGCCGGAACAGCGCGTTGAAGGCCAGCTCGTCCAGCGGCGCCCCGCGCCGGTGCCGGCGCAGCCACTTGCCGACCGGCTGGGCCTCGGCCATCCGGTAGCCCTTCGATTCCATGTAACCGGTCTGCGCGGCATATTCACCGGGCTGAATCTCCACCAGCACCCCGCGCGGGCCCTGCCGGCCGAGCAGCCCGGCCATGCCGCGGGTGATCGGGATCTCGATGCCGTCCGTGTCGATCTTGATCAGGTCGGGGGGGCGGATGACGCCTGCATCGACCATGCTGTCGATGCTCATGGCGTATTTCAGCTCGCGGCCTGCCTGCATCTCCATGTCGGGACTGCCGTCGATGGCGAGCTGGCTGCCCGAGGCGCCCTCGCGAAAGCGCTTGTAGTGGAAGGGGGCAAAGCCGTCGGCCTCGGCCGCGGCGATGGTCAGCACGGTGACGCGGCTGCCCATGCCGTTCAGCGCCACGTTGCGCAGAAGCTGGGTGGCAGTGGGCAGATGCGGCTCGACGGCATAGACCTGCCCGGTATCGCCCACCCTGGCGGCGGCGAAGATCGAGAAGATGCCGATATTGGCGCCGATATCGAGGAACACGTCGCCTTCGCGCAGTTCCCCACGCAGCCAGGCGATGGTGCCGGGCTCCTTGCCCAGAAAGGTCCGGCCGCGCTGCCAGGCCTCGAAACTGTCGCCGTGAAAGCGGTAGAGGCGGCCGTCGGCCGGATCGCGTACCCGCGCCGACAGCCGCATCAGATCGCGCAGATCGTACCAGTGGCGCGCCGGCAGCCAGCGGATCTTGGCGAGTTTCCTCAGCGCCTCCAAGCCCATGCTCCCCTTGCGATGCCGGTCAGCCGGCCCGGCCGAGCGCGGCGCAGGCGGCCAGCCCCTCGGCCGCAAGCTTCTCGACCAGAGCGCCGGCGGGCATCTCGCGCGCCAGCGCCGCCGACTGGCCGTAAAGCAGGAACTGGCAATCGTCGTCGCCCCGTTCTGCCGCCGCGCGCTGCAGCGGCGCGCTCAGCCCGTACATCACCGGGAAATCGGGCAGCGGCGTGCGGTCCTGCGCCATGGCGTCGATATAGGGCGTGCGCCGCGCCCGTGCCGGGCGGCCGGAATGGGCCAGTGTCAGCCTGGTGTCGGCCTCGCTGCCGCTGCGCACGGCCGCGCGGTGTGCCGGGCTCGGTGCGGCTTCGGGGCAGAGCAGGAAGGCGGTGCCGATCTGCACCCCGTCCGCGCCCAGCGCGAAGGCCGCCGCGATGCCGCGGCCATCGGCGATGCCGCCCGCCGCGATCACCGGCACCGTGACCGCGTCGCGGATCTGCGGGATCAGCGCGAAGAGGCCGACGCCGCTGTCATCGGCATTGATGGCAAAGCTGCCGCGATGCCCGCCCGCCTCCCAGCCCTGGGCGATGATGGCGTCGACCCCGGCCCGTTCCAGCGCGCGGGCTTCCTCCACGGTGGTGGCGGTGCACAGCACCTTGACCCCCGCCGATTTCAGCGGCCCGACCGCATCGAA
>RFIR01000511.1 GCA_003695135.1 Alphaproteobacteria bacterium
CGCCCAAGGAGATCAAGCCCGAACCGACCCAGGTGGAGAAGCTGCGCAAGTTCCTCGAGCCGGAGATCGCCGAGGGCATCGTCGCGGTGCTGGAGGATGCCAACACCATCACCGTGCGCATCATCGGCGGGGGGATGTTCAAATCCGCCTCAGACGTGATGAAGCCCGAATACCGCGCCCGGGTTCAGCGCGTGGCCGAGGCGCTGAACGACGAGCCGGGCAACGTGCTGGTCGTCGGGCATTCGGACAGCGATCCGCTGAGCCGAAGATCGCGCTTCAAGTCCAATCTCGATCTGTCGCTGAAACGGGCACAGACGGTGATGGCCTTCATGGCCAAGTTCATGAAGGATCCCGATCGCCTGCGGGCCGAGGGACGGGGCGCGCGCGAGCCGCTCAAGCCCAATACCACCCGCGAGAACAAGGCCCAGAACCGTCGCATCGAAGTCATCCTGCTGAAGGCGAACTGAATGTTCCGGAAGCTGATCCGCTTCTTCCTGTCCACGCCGGTGACGATCCTGCTCGGCACCACGATCCTGGCGCTGGTGGTGTGGTTTGCCGGGCCGCTGATCGGGTTCGGCGGGGTCTATCCGCTCGAGGACCTGCTGGTGCGCGTGCTGGTCGTGGTCGGGCTGTTCGTGACCGCGATCATCGTCATCCTGCTGATCCTCCTGCGCCGGCGCTCGCGCGAGAACCGCATGGCCGAGGAGATCGCCGAGGCCGAGCCCGATCCGCGCGATGCGGCGACGGCCGAGGAGCTGGACGAGCTCAAGCAGCGCATGCGCGAGGCGCTGGGCTATCTGCGCAAGTCCCGCCTCGGCGGGCGGTTCGGTCGCCGGCATCTCTACCAGCTGCCCTGGTACATCGTCATCGGCCCGCCCGGCGCCGGCAAGACCACCGCCATCGTCAATTCCGGGCTGAAGTTCCCGCTGGCCGACCGCATGGGGCTGAAGGCGGTGGGCGGCGTCGGCGGCACGCGCAACTGCGACTGGTGGTTCACCAACGAGGCGGTGCTGATCGACACCGCCGGCCGCTACACCACCCAGGACAGCGATGCCGATGTCGATGCGCGGGCCTGGAGCGGTTTTCTCGACATCCTCAAGCGCTACCGCAAGCGCCAGCCGGTCAACGGCGCCATCGTCGCCATCTCGCTGTCGGACCTGTCGCTCAATGACGACATGACCCGCAAGGCCCATGCCGCGGCGATCCGGCGGCGGCTGGCCGAGCTGCGCGACCGGCTGGGCGTGCGGTTCCCGGTCTATGTGCTGTTCACCAAGGCCGATCTGATCGCCGGGTTCCAGGAATTCTTCGACCCGCTGCCCAAGGAGGCGCGCGAGCAGGTCTGGGGCTTCACCCTGCCGCTGCCCGGGCGCAAGGACGAGCCGGTGCCGGTGCTGGAGGGGTTCGAGCGCGAATTCGACGCGCTGCTGGAACGGCTCAACGACCAGTCGCTGGAGCGCATGCAGGAGGAGACCAACGCCGAGCGCCGCAGCCTGGTGCAGGCCTTTCCCCAGCAGCTGGCCAGCCTGCGCGAGGTGGCGCAGGACTTCCTCGCCGAGGTGTTCCAGCAGTCGAAGTTCGAGGATCAGCAGTTCCTGCGCGGGGTCTATTTCACCTCCGGCACCCAGGAAGGCACGCCGATCGACCGCATGATGATGAGCATGGCGCGCAGCTTCGGCATCGGGCGCCAGGCGATCGGTTCGGGCCAGGGGCAGGGACGCAGCTATTTCCTGACCCGGCTCCTGACCGAGGTGATCTTCGGCGAGGCGGGGCTGGTCTCGGCCGATGACCGGGTCGAACGGCGCTATCGCTGGATCGTGCGCGGCGGCATCGCGGCGGCGGTGCTGGTGGCCGTGGGGATGGGCGTGGTCTGGGGGATCAGCTTCTTCGGCAACCGCCACATGGTCGCCGAGGCCAGCGAGCAGATCGCCGCCTATCAGCAGGCGCTGAGCGGTATCGAGCTCAAGAAGGTCGGCGACACCGATTTCCTGTCCATCGTCAAGCCGCTCAACATCCTGCGCGACATGCCCGGCAATCCGGCCCAGGGCGATCCCGAACCGCCCACCGAGCTGACCTGGGGGCTCTATCAGGGCGACGAGATCGGCTCGGAGGCGGCCCAGACCTATCGCAGCGCGCTCAACCAGCTCCTGCTGCCGCGGCTCCTGCTGAAGCTGGAGAAGGACATGGAGGAACGGCTCGACAGTGCCGATTTCCTGTTCCAGGCGCTCAAGGTCTATCTGATGCTGGGCCAGCAGGGAAAGCTCGACCGGCTCCTGATCATGGGCTGGTGGGCCGCCGACTGGGAGGAACGCTATCCGGGCGATGACAACAAGCAGCTGCGCGATGACCTCGCCGGGCATCTCAAGGCGCTGATCACCCAGCAGATGAAGGCCATCCCGCTGAACGGACCGCTGGTCAAACAGGTGCGGGCGAAGCTTCTGGAAACCCCGATGGCCGAACGCATCTACGCCAGCATCATCAACAGCGAAGCCGCCCGCAAGCTGCCGGAGTGGCGGATCACCGATGCCGGCGGCAGCGAGACCCGCGACGTGCTGGTCCGGCCTTCGGGCAAGCTTTTGAGCGAGGGTGTCAAGGGCATCTACACCTACAAGGGCTTCCACGAGGTGTTCCTCCCGGCGCTGAAGAACGTGCCCGACGCCATTCTCGACGAGAGCTGGATTCTCGGCGAGGAAGGCAAGCGTCAGACCACCGAGCAAGGCATCGCCAACACCGCGCGCGACGTGCTCAACCGCTATCTCAATGATTATGTCGCCGCCTGGAACGGGGTGCTGGGCGATCTCGACATCGTGGTGATGAACACGCCGGCCCGGGCGGTGCAGGTCACCCAGAAACTGTCCTCGCCGCTCTCGCCCATCGCCAACATCCTCAAGAGCGTGGCCAGCGAGACCAACCTGACCGAAAAGCGCGAGACGGTCGATACCGAGAAGCTGACGACCGATGCCCGCGATTTCGCGCTCGACGAGGCGACCGTCGGTCTGGGCGCGCGCACCCAGGCGGCCATCGCGCTCTTGCGCCGCTCCACCGTCAACAACCCGCTGGAGGAAAAGGAGGCCGAGCCGGGCCAGTATGTCGTCGACCAGTTCGCCTGGCTGCACCAGTTCACCGGCGAGGTGGAGGGTCAGGGCTCGCCTCTGAAGCAGATGCTGTCCAATATCGGCGACATCTACAAGGAGCTGGCGCGGGTGGCGGCGAACGCCGCCAATCCGCTGCTGACCAACACCGAGGATTCCGGGGCGACCGAGCGGTTGCTGCAGTCGGTCGCGCTGGTGCCCGATCCGGTCCGGCGCTGGGCGCAGCAGATCGCCAATTCGGCGCAGGATGTGCGTTCGGGCGGGCTGCGCGCCAAGCTCAACACCATCTGGCAGGGCCAGATCCTGCCCTTCTGCAAGCGCGCCGTCGACGGCCGCTACCCGTTCACCCGCGGCTCGCGCAAGGATGCGGGACTGCAGGATTTCGCCAAGCTTTTCGCACCGGCCGGCCTTATTGATGACTTCTTCACCAAGAATCTTCTGCCACATGTGGATACGAGCGGCGAGGTATGGCACTGGCGCCGGGTGCCGGGCCGGGATCTGGGGATCTCCGATCAGGTGCTGGAGGCGTTCCAGTACGCCGCGCAGATCCGCGATGCCTTCTTCCTCGTGCCGGGCATGCCGCAGATCTCCTTCGAGGTCAAACCGCACTCGCTCGACCCCGAGGCGCAGAGCGTCATCCTCGAGCTGAACGGGCAGCGTCTGGAATGGGCACACGGGCCGGTCGTCTCCGCGCCGATGCAATGGCCGGGCCCGGCCGGGCAGACCTTCATCGCCCTGGCGCCGGAGCTTCCCGGCCGCAACATGGTGACGAAGGAGGGGCCGTGGGCGGTGTTCCGGCTGCTCGATTCGGCGCGGCGTACGGGGAAGGGGCCGGATGAGTACACCTATATCTTCTTTGTCGGTTCGCGTGCGGCGGGTTTTCGCATCCGGGCGGCCTCGGCGCTCAACCCCTTCACCCTGCCCGCGCTCGACAAGTTCCGCTGCCCGGCATCGTTGTGAGGGGCCGTTGAGCGGGGGCGTGGGATATTTCGGCAAGCTGCCCTTCGTGGGCGATTTCGTGCGCCGCAACCTGCCGCGCGGTTTCCTGCAGGTCTGGGATGACTGGCTGCAGGAGGGGCTGCTGGCCAGCCGCGAGGAGCTGGGCGCGGCATGGCTGGAATTCTACGCCTCCGCGCCGATCTGGCGCTTCGCGCTGGCCCCCGGTCTGGCCGGGCCGCAGGCGGTGGCGGGCATCCTGATGCCGTCGCAGGACCGGGTGAACCGCTTCTTTCCGCTGACCCTGGTCACGGCCGTCGATGCCGGGGCGGCCGAAGCCGCGCTGGGCGACGAGACGGCGATGCGCGCGATGGAGGAGGCCGCGCTGGCCGCGCTCGATGTCGAGGGGCGGCGCGAGGCCTTCGATGCGGCGATCGACGGGTTGCACCCGCCCTGCGCGCCGGCCGGCGCCGAGCTTTCGGGCAGCCTGTGGCGCGCGGTACTGCATGGAGAGGGCTTCGAGCACCGCTTCGCCGGGCTGCCGCCGCCGGGGGCGTTTGCCGGGCTGCTCGACCCGCAGAATCTGCGCCATGGCGGGGCCGCGGCATGAACGCCCCCCCGCTCAGATACGCCGCGCGCACCCATGTCGGCCGGGTCCGGCGGCTCAACGAGGACAGCATCCTGCCGCTGCCCGATATCGGCGTCTTCGTGGTCGCCGACGGCATGGGCGGGCATGAGGGGGGCGACTTCGCCAGCCAGACCATCGTCTCGCGCATCGCCACCGTGCTGCCGGGGCAGGATGCGGCCGGGCTGATGCGCGCGGTGCGCGACGCGATCCTGGCCGCGCATCGCGAGATCGCCGAGGAAGGCGCGCGCCGCGGGACCACCATGGGCTCGACGGTGCTGGCGCTGATCCTGTCGGAGCGTCATTTCGCCTGCCTGTGGGCCGGGGACAGCCGGCTCTATCTGTGCCGCGACGGGCTGGTCAGCCAGATCAGCCACGACCATTCGCTGGTGGGCGAGATGGTGCGCGCGGGCCGGCTGCGCCCCGAAGAGGCCGAATCGCATCCCAATTCCAATGTCATCACCCGCGCCGTCGGCGTCGGCGAGGCGCTGCAGCTGGAAAAGCTGCGCGGCGAGACCCGCCCGGGCGACCGCTTCCTGCTGTGCAGCGACGGGGTCTCGCGCTATGCCGACGAGGCGGCGCTGGCGCGGCTTCTGGGCAATCTGTCGCTGGAAAGCGTGGCCGATGCGCTGATCGAACGGGCGCTGGATGGCGGCGGCGAGGACAATGCCTCGGTGATCGTGGTCGAGATCGGGTAGGGCTCACCCCACCGCAGACTGAAGCATCTCCGATTATCGGAGGCCGGAAACGGCAGGCTATTCGCAAGCCTCGATCTGCCCTCTGGCCTTTGCCGCGCATCGCGGGTCAGATGGGCGGCAAACCCGGACCGAGCCCGAAGCCCATGACGCAACCGAATACCCCCGCCAGCCCTGCCGCCGAACCCGGCCTGTCGGTGCGCGGGCTGAGCTTCGCCTATGGCCCGAAGACGGCGCTGGATGCGGTCTCCTTCGACGTGCCGCGCGGCGCCTTCTGCGCCCTGCTCGGTCCCAACGGGGCGGGCAAGAGCACGCTCTTCTCGCTGCTCACCCGGCTCTTCACCACCAGGGGCAGCGAGATAATCATCGCCGGGCACGACCTCGCCCGCGATCCGCTGGGCGCGCTGGCCCGCATCGGCGTGGTCTTCCAGCAGCCGACGCTCGATCTCGATCTGACCGTGTATCGCAACCTGAAGTATTTCGCCGCCCTGCACGGGCTGGCAGGCGCCGAGGCCGACCGGCGCATCGCGGCGGCGCTTGCCAGGCTCGACATGGCCGAACGTGCCGGCGAGAAGGTGCGCGCGCTCAATGGCGGCCACAGGCGGCGCACCGAGATCGCCCGTGCGCTCGTGCACGCCCCGCCGGTGCTCTTGCTCGACGAGCCGACGGTGGGCCTCGATGCCGCCAGCCGCGCCGCCATTACCGAGCATGTGCACCGGCTGGCCGCCGAGGACGGGCTGACGGTGCTGTGGGCGACCCATCTGACCGACGAGGTCCGGCCCGGCGACCGTCTGGTGATTCTGCATCGCGGCCGCATCCTGGCCGAGGACAGCGCCGGCACCATCGCCGCCGGCCGGCCGCTGACCGAGGTGTTTCTCGAACTGACCGGGGCCGGGGCGGGGGAAGGGGCATGAGGCGGTATCTGATCGCGCTGCAGGCCATCCTCGTGCGCGAGGCGCTGCGCTTCGTCCAGCAGCGCGGCCGATTCGTTGCCGCGCTGGTCCGGCCGCTGGTCTGGCTCTTGGTCTTCGCCGCCGGCTTTCGCGCCGCGCTGGGGCTCAGCATCATCCCGCCCTACCAGACCTACATCCAGTACGAGACCTACATCGTTCCCGGCCTGTGCGGCATGATCATGCTGTTCAACGGCATGCAGTCCTCGCTGAGCCTCGTCTACGACCGCGAGATGGGCTCGATGCGGCTTTTGCTGACCGCGCCGCTGCCGCGCTGGTGGCTGCTCGCCTCGCGGCTGATGGCCTCAACGGCGATCTCGATCCTGCAGGTCTACACCTTTCTCGCCATCGCCCGGATCTATGGCATCGACATGCCGCCCTTGGGCTATGTCGCGGTGCTGCCGGCGCTGGTGGTGGCCGGGCTGATGCTGGGCGCGCTGGGGTTGGCGCTGTCGAGCTTCATTCGCCAGCTGGAGAATTTCGCCGGGGTGATGAACTTTGTCATCTTCCCGATGTTCTTCCTCTCCTCGGCGCTCTATCCGCTGTGGAAGATGGCCGAATCGAGCGTGCTGCTCTACCGCATCTGCGCGATCAACCCGTTCACCCAGGCCATCGAGATGGTCCGCTTCGCGCTCTATCTGCAGCTCAACCTGCCCGCCACCGGCTGGAGCATCCTCGCCACCGCCGTCTTCCTCGCGATGGCGCTGTGGGGCTATGACCCGGCGCGCGGGATGATGCAGCGCAAGGGCTGAGGCGTGCGACTGCCGCGGGTCAGAACCAAGCCGAAGTTGCGCCCGATAATGTTTACCCGCCCGTGGAGCGCAGCGACACGGGCATGCGCCCGCCCGCCCCATGGCGGGCGCATTCGCGCCCACCCGGGCGAGCGCATGCCCTTGCGTCGGGTGCGAGCGTCACGGGCATGGAATGCGATACCCTTCAGGACCGCGGCGCAGTCACACCCGATGCCGGCAGATCGAACCACGCGCCGCGGTTCGGGCGCTCCTCGACAATGGTCGCCGGCGCCCCGCCCAGCCGGATGATGCGGCTGGCGAGTTTCTGCGCCTCGGCCTCGACATGGGTGACCAGCACCGTGGCCAGCTGGCGCGCGGCGCGCAGCCGGGCGAAGAGGCGCATCATCTCCTCGGCATTTTCGGGATCGAGCGAGACGAAGGGCTCGTCCATCAACAGCGCATCCGGTTCGGCGGCAAAGGCGCGCGCCAGCGCCAGCCTTCGCTGCTGGCCGAGCGAGAGCTGCCCCGGAAAGTGATCGCCCAGCGAGGCGAGCCCCACTTCGGCCAGCGCCGCATTGGCCCGCGCCGCGTCGATGCCGGTCGTCAGGCACAGATTGGCCCGCGCCGTGCGCCAGGGCAGCAGCCGCGGTTCCTGAAACACCATCGCGATGCGCTGCGGCGCGGTCAGCGTGCCGGCAAAGCCGGTCTCCAGCCCCGCCAGCACCCGCAGGAGCGTGGTCTTGCCGATGCCCGACGGGCCGGTGACCGCCAGCGTCTCGGCCGGCCGCAGCTCGAGTGCGATCGGGCCGAGAATGGCGCGACCGCCCAGCGACAGGCCCTGCAGATCCAGCCCGATCAGCGGTGCGGCGCCGGGCGCCGCAGTCGCCTGACCCTGGTCGGCTGCGAGGCGCAGCCCGCGCTTGGAGCGTGCGGTTCCCATTCGGGTTCATCCGCCCGGGAGCGAAGCGATCCGGGCATGCGCCCGCCCGCCCCCTTGGCGGGTGCATTCGCGCCCACCCGGGCGGCCGCACGCCCTTGTGCGGGACGCGGGAAAGACGGGCACGAATTGCGGCATGCGCCTAGCTTCCCGGCCGGAAGAAGACACCCTCGGGCAACTCCCTTGCCTGTCCCAGAAGCTTCTCGCCGCCCAGCTCGGCCATCAGCCGCAGCATGCGGTCGGCGGCCTTCTCGTCTACCGGGCCGGGGGCGGGGATGCCGGCGCGGAAGCCGGCCTTGAGCGCGGCGAACTGCGCATCGGTCCTGGCGTTCATGCGCGGGCGCAGCCGGTCCCATTCGGAGTCGTCCCGGGCCAGGATCTCCTTGGCCGCGCGCGAGGCCGCCGCCAGCCCGTTGACCAGCTCGGGATGGTCGCGCAGCAGCTCGCCGCGCACCACATAGCCCAGAAGCGGCGTGTCGGGATCGAGCCCCAGCGCCTGAGCCGCCTCGGCCACGTCGATCAGCTTGCGCATGCCCGCTGCCTCCATCCTGGCCATGAAGTGCCAGAAATTGATCGCCGCATCCACATCGCCCTTGAGCGCGGCCTTGAAGATCAGCGGCGGCGCGCCGAAGACCTGCTCGGTCCTCGCCACCAGATCCAGCCCGTATTCCTTCTGCGCATAGGCACGCAGGATCAGCCAGCTCTTGTCCAGCGGCCCGCCGGCGATGCCGATCCGCCCGCCTTCCAGATCGGCCAGTGTCTGTGCGCCGCTGCCGGCGGGCACCATCACCCCGCCCACCGCACGCGAATAGGGAATGAAGACATAGTCCCTGCCCGCGGCGCGTTCGCGCGCCACCCACAGCCAGTCGCTGACGATCACGTCGACCTCGCCGCCCTGAAAGGCGACCTTGGCCGCGGCGTTCCCGGCCACGTCGCGCACATCGAGCGTGAAGCCGTTGGCGCGGTCGAGCCGGTGATGCCGGATCACGTCGAGCTCCCAGTTGACGGTGCCGAATTTCAGCACCGCGGCGCGCAGCACCGGGGTCTCGGCCAGCGCGGCGGCGCAGGTGACGGCCAGCGCCAGCAGCGTGCCGAAGATGTGTCTCATGGCGATCATCCTCTCCTCCCTCCGTTCGCGCGCCTTGAAAGGCGCGTTGGCGCGAGAATACGGCCCCGGCGCGAAATCTCCACCCCATTGCGCCCCGGCTGAGCAAGCGGCGGTGAAATCTGCCCCGCGAGGCGCGTCGCCTGCCCGGGGTCCACGCGCCGCAGGACCCGGCACCGTCGATCGTGATCATCAATCCGCTTGATATTTCCGTCGCGACGGGCCATCCCCTAGAAAACGAACCAAAAAACAATCGGGGAGGGGCGCCTTGGCGACTGCGGCGCTGCAGATCGAGGATCTCACGAAGCACTATGGCGGCGTTCATGCTGTCGACGGTGCCAGCTTCGAGATCCCGCAGGGTTCGATCACCGGGCTGATCGGGCCGAACGGGGCGGGCAAGACCACCTGCTTCAACATCATCGCCGGGGCCGAGCCGCCGACCTCGGGCCGGGTCATCTTTCAGGGCGAGGATGTCACCGGGCTGCCGACGCATCTGCTGTTTCACCGCGGCATCGTGCGCACCTTCCAGCTGCCCAAGGAATTCGCCAAGCTGACCGCGCTGGAAAACCTGATGGCCGCGGCACCCGACCAGCCGGGCGAGCGCATCCTCTTGAACTGGCTGTCCCCGGCGCAGGTGCGCGCGCGCGAGGCCGAGGTGCTGCGCCGCGGTGAGGAGACGCTGGAATTCCTCGGCCTCAGCCATGTGCGCGACGAGCTTGCCGGGTCGCTGTCGGGCGGGCAGAAGAAGCTTCTGGAACTCGGCCGCACCATGATGACCGACGCCAGGCTGGTGCTGCTCGACGAGCCGGGCGCCGGGGTCAACCCGACGCTGATGAACCGAATCGCCGAGATGATCCGCACGCTCAACCGCGAGCGCGGCTACACCTTCTGCATCATCGAGCACGACATGGACCTGATCGCCAGCCTGTGCGATCCGGTGATCGTTCTGGCCGAGGGCCGGGTGCTGACCCGCGGGCCGATGAGCGAGGTGCGCGAGGACCCGCGGGTGATCGACGCCTATTTCGGCGGAGAGCTGGTGTGACCGTTCTGGCGCTGGAGCATATCGATGCCGGCTATGGCGACACTGCCATCCTGCACGACATCTCGCTGCAGGTGGAGCGCGGCGAGATCGTGGTTGTCATCGGCCCCAACGGTGCGGGCAAGTCCACCGCGCTGAAATCCGTCTTCGGGCTGCTCAACATCACCGCCGGCCGCGTGGTGCTGGAGGAGAGCGAGATCACCAACACCCCGCCCGAGCAGGTGGTGCGGCTGGGCGTTTGCTACGTGCCGCAGACGGGCAACGTCTTCGTCAATCTCTCGGTGCAGGAAAACCTCGAGATGGGCGCCTTCGTGCGCAGCGACGATTTCCGGCCGCGGCTCGACGAGATCTATGCCATGTTCCCCGATCTGGCCGAGAAGCGCCGCCAGCCCGCGGGCAGCCTGTCGGGCGGCCAGCGCCAGATGGTGGCGATGGGCAAGGCGCTGATGCTGGAGCCGAAGATCCTGCTGCTGGATGAGCCGACCGCCGGGCTCAGCCCGAAATATCGCGGCGAGATCTTCCAGACCGTCAAGGCGATCAACGCCACCGGCGTGCCGATCCTGATGGTCGAACAGAACGCCAAGCAGGCGCTGGGCATCGCCGACCGCGCCTATGTGCTGGTCGACGGGGAAAACCGTCACACCGGCACCGGGCCGGAGCTTCTGGCCGATCAGGAGGTGGCGCGCATGTTCCTGGGGGCAAAGGGATGAAGCGGGGTCGCCTCTGATGTGGGAGTTCGTCAATTTCTACTTCATCCCCGGGCTGGTGCTGGGCTGCATCTACGCGCTGGGTGCGCTCGGCATCTCGCTGACCTTCGGCATCCTGCGCTTTGCCAATTTCGCCCATGGCGAGATCATGATGCTGGGCGCCTATTTCACCTTCACCATCATGGGGCTGACCGGCTGGCACCCGCTGGTCGCCGCGCTGCCCTCCATGGCGCTGGCCGCGCTCCTGATGCTCTATCTCGACCGGCAGTTCTTCCGCCCGTTCCGCGACTCGCCCACCATCATGCTGGTGATCGCCAGCTTCGGGCTGATGCTGATGATCCGCTCGGCAGTGTGGGTGTTCTACGGCACCCAGTCGAAACCGCTCCTGCGCGGCTTCCAGAGGCCGACGCAGTATCTCGACGGGGCGATCCAGTTTCCCGACAAGCATCTGTGGATCTTCCTGACCACCATCGTCATCATGCTGGCGATCTGGTACCTGCTGACGCGGACCAAGATCGGCAAGGCGATGCGCGCGGTCTCCGACAGCCCCGAGCTGGCCAAGCTGACCGGCATTCCGGTCGAGACGGTGATCCGCGCCACCTGGATCGTCGCCGCCTGCAGCGCGGTGGCGGCGGGGGTGCTGCTGGCCATCGACAGCCAGCTCGATTCGCTGATGGGCTTCAAGATGCTGCTGCCGATGTTCGCCTCGGCGATTCTCGGCGGCATCGGCCGGCCCTTCGGCGCGGTGCTCGGCGGGCTGGTGATCGGCGTGGCCGAGGAGCTGTCGGCCTATCCCTGGATCGGGGTCGAGCCGCTGCTCAACCCGGCCTACAAGACCGGCATGGCCTTCGCGATCATGGTGGTGATGCTGATCTGGCGGCCGTCGGGCCTGTTCAAGGGGCGGGTGTTCTGATGGAAGAACTGGCAGGCTACGGCAACTACATCGTCTCGTCGCTGCTGACCATGGGCGGCATCTACGCCATCCTGACCCTGGGGCTCAACATCCAGTGGGGATTCACCGGCCTCTTCAACGCCGGCATCGCCGGCTTCATCGCCGTGGGCGCCTATGTCTTCGCCATCCTGACCAAGGGACCGGCTGCCGAGCATCTGGGCGGCTACGACCTGCCGCTGCCGCTGGGCGCGATCGCGGCGATGATCGTGGCGGCCATCATCGCCTGGGCCATCGGCAAGATCTGCATCCGGCTGCGATCGGACTATCTCGCCATCGCCACCATCGGCATTGCCGAGATCCTGCGGCTGATCCTGAAGAACGAGACCTGGGCGACCAACGGCCCGCGCGGCATCAGCGGCGTCGACAAGGCCTTCGAATGGCTGCCGCGGCCATGGGGCGACATCGCCTTCATGGTCACGATCCTGCTCACCGTGCTGGTCATCTATCTGCTGCTCGAACGCGCCTGGCGCTCGCCCTGGGGCCGGCTGACCACCGCCATTCGCGACAACGAGGATTCGGCCCGCGCGGCCGGCAAGGATGTCGAGACCTTCCGCCTGCAGAGCTTCGTGATCGGGGCGGCGATCATGGGGCTGGCCGGCGCCTATCTGGCGCAGGTGCAGAAATTCATCGGCCCCGATTCGACCGATCCCACCACCACCACCTTCCTGGCCTGGGTGATGCTGATCGCCGGCGGATCGGGCAACAATCGCGGCGCGGTGCTGGGGGCGTTCCTGCTCTGGACCGTCTGGTCGGCGACCCAGATCGTCACCGGCTGGCTGCCGCAGGAAATCATCGTGTTCGGCCACCCGATCGAGAACGTGCCCGTGCGTTCCACCTATCTGCGGATCTTTCTGATCGGGCTTGTCCTGCAGATCGTTTTGCAGCGATATTCGGCCGGTATCCTGCCGGAGACGCGCCCCGCCGTCGCTGGCAAGTCGGGGAAGACGGGGCTTGAACCAGGGAGAACGACATGAGGAAACTACTTCTCGCCGGCGCTGCCGCGCTGGTGGCTGCCGGCGCCCAGGCCGGCGAAATCAAGGTCGGCTCGGCCGGCGGCTTTACCGGGCCGATCGCCGAGCTCATCGCGGCGGTGCAGACCGGGCGCGAGCTGGCCGCGAAGCATGTCAACGAACAGGGCGGCCTTCTGAACGGCGACAAGATGGTGCTGGTCATCGGCGACAGCGCCTGCGATTCCAAGGCCGGCGTCGACGCCGGCACCAAGCTGGTCAATGTCGATCAGGTCGTCGCGATCGTCGGGCCCAGCTGCTCGGGCGCGACGCTGGCCATGGTGCAGTCGGTGACCATTCCGGCCGGTGTGGTCAACATCTCCGACAGTGCCACCTCGCCGGCGATCACCAATCTCGATGACAACGATCTGGTGTTCCGCGATGCGCCTTCGGATGCCTATCAGGGCGTGGCGCTGGCGAAATACGTGCTGGACAGCGGCGTGAAGACCGTCGCCGTGACCTATTCCAACGACGACTACAATGCCGGGCTGGGCAAGGAATTCATCAAGGCCTACAAGGAAATGGGCGGCACGGTGGCGGCCGAGCAGGTGCATGAGCCCAACAAGGCCTCCTACCGCTCGGAGGTGGCCACGCTCGGCGCGGCCAAGGCCGAGGCGCTGGTGCTGTTTGCCTATTACGGCTCGTCGGGCATCACCATCATCCGCAACAGCCTCGAGACCGGCGCCTACACCAAGTTCTTCGGCGCCGACGGCATGGTGCATGAGGAGATCATCAACCAGCTCGGGGCCGATGCGCTGAAGGACGCCGCCTTCACCACCTCGGGTGCCGATGATACCACCGGCGGCTGGAAGGCCTACATGAAGGTGGCCAAGGAGCTCGAGGCGCCGACGGCGCCCTATGTGCCGAACGCCTATGACGCCACCTTCCTGATCGCGCTCGCGATCGAGAAGGCCGGTGCCCCTGACCGCTCCAAGATCTCCGCCGCGCTGCGCGAGGTAGCCAACCCGCCGGGCGAGATCATCCTGCCGGGCGAATGGGCCAAGGCCAAGCGGCTGATCGCCGAGGGCAAGGACATCAATTACGAAGGCGCCACCGGCAGCGTGGACTTCGACGAGCATGGCGACGTGCCGGGCATCTACTCGCTCAACACCGTCAATCCCGATGGCACCTTCAACGTCGTCCTGCTGAAATAGCCGGGCGGGGAAACCGACTGCGGGGCCGGGGAATCGCCCCCGGCCCCCCCTGCAATGCCATGAGGCAATTGCAATCACCTCCGCGCAGGACGATATGTGATCCGGGCCCCGCCGCCGGAGGAGCCCGTGAAAGAGACAGGCGCGGAACCTGATCCGGATGACGGACAGCAAGGCCGAAATCATCGAGGCACGCCGCAAGGCGGCGATCGAAAGCCGCCGGATCGCGCAGGAACGGGCGCGCCGGCAGGCGATGAAGGAGGCGATGGAGGCGCAGCCGGTGCTCGCCGGCGGCGGGGTGCCGGCGCGTCTGCGGATGCGGCACCTGCTGGTGGCGCTCAGCTTCGTCTTCCTGTTCGTGCTGCCTTCCGCGCTGGTGGTCGGCTATCTCTACACCCGGGCGGCCGACCAGTATGTCTCGCGCGCGCAGTTCAGCGTCTCCGATGACGGCTTCATCCTGCCCTCCGGTTTCATCGACCAGATCCTGGAGCCGCAATCGCTGCAGGCGACCGATACCGACATCCTGTTTGCCTACATCAACAGCCAGGCGATGGTCGAACGGGTCGATGCCAGGCTCGATCTGCGCCGTATCTATCGCAAGCAGTCCGAGCGCGATCCGGTGCTGGGCTTCGGCGACAGCGACGCGATCGAGGATCTCCTCAGCTACTGGCGGCGCATGATCGACGTGACCTATGAGCCGCGCCAGGGCATCATCGGGGTGCGCGCACGCGCCTTCACGCCGGAGGATGCGCTGCGCATCTCGCGCGCGATCGTCGATGAATCGCACCGGCTGATCAACGCCCTGACCCGAACCGCGCGCGAGGATGCGGTACGATATGCGAAGGTCGATCTGGAGGAGGCGCGCCGCCGGCTGGAGGCGGACTGGGCGCGGCTGCGCAGGTTCCGCGACGAGAACCGGGTGGTCCTGCCCACCGCCGATGCCCAGCTGCAGCTGAACGTGATCGGGGCCTTGCGCGGGCAGCTCAACCAGGCGCTGGTCGAGCGCGCGCAGCTCACCGCCACCACGGTGGCGCAGGATCCGCGTCTGGTGCGGATCGACCGCCATATTGCCGCGATCGGCAATGAGATCGCCCGGCTCAGGGCCGAGCTTGCCGCCGAAACCGACTCGCGCACCGGGAAATCGGTGATCGGCATCCTCAGCGCCTACGAGGCGTTGCTGGTCGATGTCGAGTTTTCCCGCAAGGCCTATCTCTCGGCGCTGGCCGGGCTCGATGTCGCACGCATTCAGGCGCGGCGCATCTCGCGCTATCTCAAGGTGCATGTCCAGCCCACCCTGCCGCAAAGCCCCGAATATCCGGACCGGCTGGTCCTCAGCCTGCTGATCCCGTTCCTGCTGCTGGTGAGCTGGGTGATCATGGTGCTGATGGCCTACAACGTTCGTGACCGGAAATAGTCCGATGATCCGCTTCGAGAACGTCACCAAGACCTTCCCGACCCGGGCCGGGACCCGGGTGATCGTGGAAAACCTCAACCTGACCATCCGCAAGGGGCGCAGCCTTGCCATGCTGGGCCGCAACGGGGCGGGCAAGTCCACCATCATGAGGATGATCGCCGGCACGCTCGACCCCGACAGCGGCAGGATCCACCGCCATGCGCGCATCTCCTGGCCGCTGGGGTTTTCGGGCGGGTTCCACGGCGCGCTGACCGGGGCGCAGAATGTCCGGTTTGCCGCCCGCATCTATGGCGTCGATACCGATGCGCTGCTTGAGTATGTCGAGGCCTTTGCCGATCTCGGCCCGTTCATGCACGAGCCGGTGGCGAGCTATTCCTCCGGCATGAAGGGGCGTCTGGCCTTCGGCGTCTCGATGGGGGTGCTGTTCGACTTCTATCTGGTCGACGAGCTGACGGCGGTGGGCGACGAGGCCTTCAAGCGCAAGTGCCAGGCGGTGTTCGACGAACGGCTGCAAAGGGCCAATGTGATCATGATCTCGCATTCCATGCCGACCCTGCGCAATTTCTGCCAGTCCGGGCTGGTGGTGGAGGGCGGCCGGGTGGAGTATTTCGAGGATCTGGAAGAGGCGATCGAGGTGCACATGGAGAACATGCGCAAAAATGTCGCCTGAATCCCGCCCGCCCCGGGGCCTGACCCGATTTCTGGACGGCGTGTGGCGGGCGGGTGCGCTGGTCGCCGCTGGGCGGAGGGGAACCGCGCCGATCGTCAGCTTCATCTGCGACAATCCCGGCGCGGCCCTGCGCGACAGCCTCGCGGCCCAGGC
>RFIR01000512.1 GCA_003695135.1 Alphaproteobacteria bacterium
AGATGTACATCAAGGGCGTCTCGACCCGCCAAGCCGAGGCGGTGATGCGCGAGTTCGGTATCGCGAGCCTGTCGTCCTCGCAGGTCAGCCGCGCCGCCATGTTCCTTCAGCTCGGCGGTTAATCTGTGGCGCAGCCGTTCCAGCGTGGCCGGACGGTTGAAAGTTCCGGCGAAGCTGCGCACCTCCTTCGGCAGGGTTTCGAGTCGCTCCAGCAGGTCCCGGCGGGCTTCCTGTATCAGTTCGGCGAAGAGACATTCGAAGGACCGGCCGTAGATCAGCGACAGGGTGACGATCTGGGTCAGGCCCGGCCGGATCCGGCCGCGTTCGAGATCGGATACGGCGGATTGATGCGCTGCGAGTAGATGCGCGACATCGCGCTGGGTCAGGCCCGCCTTGCGCCGCGCCACGCGCAGGTCGAGAGCGAATTGGGTAGACATGGCTTTGAAATGATTATGGTTCTTAATACACCGCCCAGTCTATCGACCGAACCGCCTCCGAAAAAGGAGGCGCAATATGCCCAGTTTCCATGTCGCTGCAGTCCGGGGAACACGAAAACCACCACCCCGGTCCGGCGCCGCTTCCTGCCGGAAGGGTGAAACCCTTCCGGAAGCGAGCCAGACCGTGCTGGTGGTGGTTTTCTTCAGGCTGTCTCTTGAGGCTCAGGATATCGCCGATCACTGGCTCCGTGCAAGACGGCGGGACATCGGCATCGATGATCCCGCATCGTCATGGGTGATGACGGATCGGCCCCCCGATTCTTTCGGCAAATTCCTTGACATGGCCGGCGTCCTGTCCCGGAACCGAAAAAAGGCCGCCCCCGAAGGGACGGTCAGGTCTTCAATACTCGCTCGCCAGCATGATGGTTAGCACCCGGTGGGTGAGCGCCTCGTTGGCCGGGTTTTCCGAGCCGAAGCTCAGGGACGGGTCGTAATAGTCGATCTTCCAGAAGATCTTCTCGCCCGCGACCTCAAGCGCCCCGAAATCATGCTCACCCCAGGGGTCGCAATCCTCGCTGAACGCCGAGAAGCTGCGTACCGCTGCCAGGACCTCGGTGACGAAGGCCTCGCCCTTGGCGGCCAGCGCGCGCGTGATCACCACCGAGCCATTGCCCTGGCCGCTGGTGCGGAAGCGGTCGTTGAGCTCGCGGATTGCCCCGCGCGGCGGCTCACTCTGCCGCGCCCACACGAACGTGGTCTCGCCTTCGCAGGCCTGGCAGAATTCCCGGTCGAACACCGCCGAGAGCTCCCACAGCCCGGTATCGGGATTCCACGCCGCCCAGGCATCGCGCACCACGCGCTGCGAGCCGCAACTGGCGCAGCGCGGCACCGCGCCGATATCGCCGGCCACATCGTCCTCTGAAACACCCATCGCCATCTCCTTCCGCCTGGGTGGCCGCCCGAACCATTCGGGCGCACCCGGCGAAAGGCGATTGGGGGAGAACGCTCCGGCCCCAGCATATCCCGGCGGGCTCACACCGCCCAGGCGGGGGAACATCGGCGCAGGCGATATCGCGCGCGGCCGCTTCCCGCCGCCTGGGAAGAAGATGCGATCGGGCGGACAATCAGGTGATGCAGAAGAAAAACCCCGTTACCCGGCTCGGCCTGGCATATTCGCGCTACGGGAACTTTCCCTTTGGCATTCGCCTGCGTGACCGGCTGATGCATCTCTACATCATCGGCCAGACCGGCACCGGCAAATCGACGCTGCTCGGCAATCTGGCCCGCCAGGATGCCGCGCATGGTCTCGGCTTCTGCCTCGTCGATCCGCATGGCGACCTGGCTACCGGGCTGCATGGCACGCTCGATGCACCGCATCTTTACTGGAACGTCGCCGATCCGGTGAGCCCGTTCGGGTACAACCCGCTCACCCGGGTTTCGGCACCGCTGCGGCCCCTGATTGCCTCGGGGCTGATCGAGACGCTGAAGAAGCAATGGGCCGACGCCTGGGGCGTACGCATGGAGCATCTGCTGCGCTACGCTGTCCTGGCGCTCCTCGAACAACCCTCAGCCGATATCCGCGACATCATCCGGCTTTATGTCGACAAGGCGTTCCGGCGGCAGGTCGTCGCGCGGCTTGTCGACGAGCAGGTGCTGCAGTTCTGGACGCAGGAGTTTCCCAACATGAACTACCAGACCGCCATTGACGGAGTCGCACCGATCGCCAACAAGCTCGGCGCCTTCCTCGCCCATCCGGTGGTCCGGAAAGCCATCTGCGCACCCGAAAAACCGCTGCGCTTTCGTCGCCTCATGGATGAGGGCGAGATCCTGATCGTCGATCTCGCCAAGGGGCGGCTCGGCGCCGATACCGCCAATGTGCTGGGCGGGCCGATCGTCTCCAGCATCATGAACGCCGCCTTCTCGCGCCACGATCTGCCGGAGGCGGCAAGGCGGCCCTTCATGCTGCATGTCGACGAGTTCCACAACTTCACCACCGGGGTCCTTGCCGGCATGCTGGCGGAGGCACGCAAATACGGGCTTGGCGTCACGCTGGCGCATCAGCACATCGTGCAGGCCGAGCGCGAGGTGTTCGAGGCGGTGCTCGGCAATGCCGGCAGCCTGATGGCGTTCCGGCTAGGGGCGGCCGATGCACCGTTCATTGCCCGCCAGCTCCTCGACATTGCCGAGCGCGACCTCCTTACCCAGCCCAACCATTGCGCCGTCGTGCAGCTGATGGTGGATGGCGAGAAGACCAGGGCGTTCTCGGCCGAGACGCTGCCCGGCGATATTCCGCCTCCTGGCCGGCCGGATTCCGTCGCGTAGACTGGAGCGCGGACATCAGTCCTTTCCCAACCCGATGGAGATCATCATGACGCTCATGCTGCATGCGGGCGCATCTGCGCTCGATTATGCCGATCTGCGGCTACTGGAGACCCCGGCCCCCACGCCTACCCACGTGCCGATCCCGCATCACCGGCTCGTCGACATGGTCCGGCACACTCTGGGCTTCTACGGCCACGCCGTGGCCGAGGAGCATCACGGGGTAACGCCGGACGGGATGCGGTACTTCGGGGTGTTGTCGCTTACCAGCACCTATGGCGACTACACCGACACGGTGGGCCTTCGAAACAGCCACGACAAGACCTTTCCGGTCGGAATATCCTTCGGCTCGCGGGTGTTTGTTTGCGACAACCTCGCCTTCATCGCCGATCACGTGGTTCGCCGCCGGCATACGCCGAACGCAAGGCGCGATCTGCCGGGGCTGGTCGGCGATCTGATCGAGCCGCTGGCTGACCAGCGCGAGGCGCAGCATCGCGCCATCGCCCGCTACCGGGCGACCGAACTCTCCCCGGGCGCGGCCGATCACGCCATCCTGGAGCTCTACCGGGCTGGCGTCATCACCGTGACCCGCATTGCCGAGATCCTTGCGCGCTGGCAGGACCCGCCCTGCGACTGGGGCGGGCCGAGCGCCTGGCGGCTCTTCAACTGCGTCACCCAGGCGCTCGCCGGCCGGATCGCCGAGAATCCGTCGCTCACGCGCCGGCTCCACGAGGTGATCGATGCGATCTGCATCGGCGAGAGTGCCGATGCGCCCGTCCCCGCCGCCCTGCCGGCAGCGGTCTGATACGGCACAAACTCAGCGGCCCCGAACGGGGCCGCTTTTTCTTGCGCCACGGCGATATCCGGCCAGCGCGATTTCCAACGCCTATCGCCGGCAACCCGGCCGGGTAGACTGCAGCGATGGAGCACAATGACCATCTCAAACGGCATCTCGAACTTTGCCAGCGGATCTATCTGCGCCTGCGAGCGGAAGGTGCCTGGCCATTCGATTCCCCAAGGACCGATTCGACAGATTGGCAAGATCTGGTAGATTCAGAGTCCGACCAGAACGACTTATGAAACAGTGCTTTGGCTATGTCCGGGTCTCGACCCAGAAACAGGGTGAGGGCGTATCGCTGGAGGCACAGCGCGATGCGATTCTGGCCTTTGCGAGTCGTCAGAACCTCTCTGTTACCCGCTGGTTCGAGGAGAAGGAAACCGCTGCCAAGTCAGGCCGTCCGGTTTTCAACCAGATGCTGAAGCTGCTGCAGCGGGGCGCGGCCTCGGGCCTGATCATGCACAAGATTGACCGCTCGGCCCGTAATCTGCGCGACTGGGCGATTATCAGTGAGTTGCCCGATGCCGGCATCGACGTGCACATTGCCACCGAAAGTCTCGATTTCCGCTCCCGCGGCGGACGGCTGACCGCCGACATCCAGGCCGTCATCGCCGCCGATTACATACGCAATCTGCGCGAGGAAACCATCAAGGGGCTGACGGGCCGGCTGAAGCAGGGGCTCTATCCCTTCAAGGCGCCGATCGGCTACGTCGACAATGGCGGCGGCAAGCCGAAGACCATCGACTCCCTGCGCGGACCGCTCGTGCGCCAGGCCTTCGAGCTCTATGCCAGCGGGCAGCATTCGCTCCGCTCGCTTCTGGTGGAGCTCGAGCGGCGCGGGCTGCGCAGCGAACGCGGCAGGCCGATCACCAAATGCTGCCTGGAAAACCTGCTCGCCAATCCCTTCTATTGCGGCCTCATCCGGATCCGGCGCACCGGCGCGGTCTATCAGGGTGCCCATGAGCCGCTGATCCCGGTCTCGTTGTACGAAGAGGTTCAGTGCGTCAGGAGCGGCAAATGCGGAAAGAAGGTGACTCGCCACAACCACCTCTATCGTGGCCTGTTTCGTTGCGCCTCGTGCGATGCCGCGATGACGCCGGAGCTCCAGAAGGGCCACGTCTACTACCGCTGCCAGACCCGGGGCTGTCCGACAACCACCGTTCGCGAGGACAGGCTCGAGACCGCGATCCAGTCCGTCCTTGGGCGAATCAGGCTGAGGGATCAGGATATCGACTGGCTCGAAACCGAGATCGAATCATGGCTCGCCTCGCGATCCGACGCGTCCAGGGTCCTGACCATCACCGGTCAGATCAATCAGCTGCAGGACAAGATCGACCGGCTGACCGACGCGCTCATCGATCGCCTGATCGACAGGGATACCTTTGCCAGGCGCAAGGAAACACTGGAGCTGGAACTGGTGCGCCTCCGTGAAGCCAAATCCGAAGCCGAACGGTGCACCCCGAAACCCGGGCATGTCCGCCGGTTTCTCGAACTGGTGAAAAACCTTGCCCAGACTTACATTTCCGCCGATCGGGCCGAGAAACGGGAGATCGTCGAAACGACCACCTCGAACCGGCGTGTGCAGGGAAAATCGATAATCATAGAGCCGTCAAAATGGCTTGCCGAGGCCGAAACGGCCATAGCTGGCCTCTGTGGTGCCCCACGCCGGACCACTTCTCGAACTGGTATCGGCTCAGGCGATAATTGTGCACAAGAGCGGGATAAATATAGAAGAAAGCAATGTATTAATATTTACAATAACTCCATGATGTCGATCGATAAATTATTGTATTTTATCAATGATAATGGGGTAATTTGCAGGATTTATCATAGTTAATATTAATTTCATCTCTATAATAATTTTACTGTTATCCGCCACTTAGGAGTCTTGCTTACAACTCCTGAGCGGCTTCTCTTGCGATACGGCGGGGCGACCTTCTGATCGCCGCGATAAGTGTCCAGGCGTCGGCGGAGGCGACGGATGTCTCCCACTCGTTCGCCAGTCGACGGCAGTACCCGAGCCAGACGAAGGTGCGCTCGACCACCCAGCGGCGCGCAATGACGACAAAGCCGGTGATGCCGGGCGGACGCTTAACGATCTCTATTGATGGGCGGTCCGTATCTGCCATTGCATCGCGCAGTTCCTTTCCGGCGTAGCCATCGTCGCCAAAGATATGGGCCGATGTCTGATGGCTTTCGACCGCCTGCGAGACAAAACCCGGCACCCCGTTGCGGTCCTGAACGTCAGCGCCGTGTGTCACCAGCTTCAGCAGGTTGCCGACTGTGTCGCTCACAATATGACGTTCTCTCCCCATCGTTTTCTTGCCCGCATCATGGCCACGTGGACTACCGCCGTCGGTGGTCTTCACCGACTGGCTGTCGATGATGCCGGCAATCGGTCCCGGATTGCGGCCCGTCTAAATGCGCGACGCACCGACAAGGGCATCATTCAGTGCGTCGAGCAGGTCGAGGTCGCGAATCCGGTAAAAGTAGTACTGCACCGTGACAAACGGCGGGAAGTCCTTGAGCAGCATCGCCCACTGGCACCCCGTCGCCGCGATGTGCAGGTGTACCGCGACATGCGAATGACGAGCTAAGGCGACACCCAGTTTTACGAGCTGTCGCCTCCGGCCAAGAAGGCCCTGAGCAGAAGAACTCAGGGGCAGGGAATGGGCCGGCTGGACAGAGAGGCTCGTATGACGATCAAGGTTTTAGAGGAACGCGGCGCGACGGGTGCCGAGATTGCGCGTCTGTTGGGGGTCAGCGAAGGCGCGGTTCGATATCACGTGCGGCGGATGAAGGCGGGCGCGACCGATGGGCGGAGCGCTCAGCCACAGAAGGCAGAGGGCTACGCCACGGCGATCGAACATTGGCGGCAATCGATGGCGGATGGCCCGCTCAACCTCGCGGTGCCGCATTCCTGGTTGGTGGCAGAGCACGGCTACGATGGCAGCCTGCGCTCGGTGCAGCGGTTCTGGAATCGGACGTACCCCGCCCCTCGCATCCGAGCCCGGCGTCGGGTGGAAACGCCGCCAGGTGCCCAGGTCCAGGTCGACTGGGCGCACTTCCCGGGCGTCAACATCGGCAACGAAGCGGTCGACATGCTGGCGCTGCACATGGTGCTTTCGCACAGCCGCAAGGAAGCGATCGTCTGGGCGCGATCCAGGGACATGCTTTCGTGGGTCGCCTGTCATCTCGGTTGCTTCCAGCGGCTGGGCGGGGTGGCCGCGACCGCCCGGATCGACAACGAGAAGACAGCGATATCGAAGGGCGCCGGGGCTTGGGGCGTGATCAATCCGACCTACCGGGCCTTTGCGAACACGTTGAAGTTCCGCGTCGATGCGTGCCCGCCCCGACAACCGCAGGCCAAGGGCAAGGTCGAGCGCCGGGTGCGTGATCAACGCCACGGGATCGATCCCTATGCCAGCAGCTTCGCCACGATCGAGGAGCTGCAGGCCTGGACGGACGAGGAGATCGCGGCCCGCGACCAGCGCCGGCGCTGTCCCGCGACGGGAACTGCAGTTTCCGAGGCGTGGGCGGCCGAGAAACGCCTGCTGACGCCGCTGCCCGATCCGCTGCCGGTCCCGTTCGACGTGGCGGTGCGCCGGAAGGTCGGGATCGACGGGCTGGTCTCGTTCGAGGGCCGGCAATACAGCGTGCCCTTCCGGCTGATCGGGCAGACCGCCGAGGTCCGCGGCATCGCCGGCGCCGTGCAGGTTCTGAAGAACTGCGAAGTCGTCGCGGAGCATCCCCGCGGCACGGCCGCCCGGCTCCTGATCGACCAGACCCACTATGATGGTCCCTCAGATGACAGAGTGATTGCCCCGCCGCCATTGGGACGGATGGGCCGCCGGGTCCAGGAGTTGATCGAAGCCCCTGTCGCGCATCGCGCCATCGAGACCTATCACCTGTTGGCGGAGGTCGCGCGATGAGCGGGGCTGCGAAGACGACGGCCAGGCCGAAGCTCGACATCGATCGGACCCGCGAGCAACTGATCGCCCTCGGATGCGGCCATGCGGCCGACCAGCTCGGCGATGTTCTGGCCGGGGTGGTCGCGAAAGAAACAGCCCCCCATGCCTTCCTCGACCAACTCCTGGGCATCGAACTGGCCGGCCGCGAGGAACGGCGCATCCGCACCGCGCTGAGGCTGTCGAACCTGCCGTCAGGACAGACGCTCGAGAACTTCGACTTTGCCTTCCAGCCGGCGATCGAGCGGTCCAGCATCGAGACGTTGGCCACCGGCGCCTGGGTCCGCGGCAACGAGACGGTGCTGCTCCAGGGGCCGCCCGGGGTCGGCAAGACCCATCTCGCTGTCAGCCTCGGCGTGAAGACCGTCCAGCTCGGCTTCTCGGTCCAGTACTATCGCTTCGATGAATTGATGACGGCGCTCCGCGCCGACGCCGAGATGCCGCCCAGTCGGTTGAAGCGGCGCAAATACATGTCGACGGCGCTGCTGATCATCGATGAATTGGGCTTCGAGGCCATGAGCCGCGAAGAGGCCAGCCTGTTCTTCCGGCTCATCACCTACCGCTACGGCCGCGGCGCCATCCTGATCACCACGAACAAGAGCGTGCGCGACTGGACCGAGCTGCTCGCCGGCGACGAGGTCCTGGCCGCTGCGATCCTGGATCGGCTGCTTCACCGATCCCACGTCCTCAACATCAAGGGCCGCTCCTACCGCCTTCGCGATCTCGAGGACATCCTGAAACGGTCTACAGTTATGAGACACCGAACCGGGCTTAAGCGGCGGTCTGCGTGATC
>RFIR01000513.1 GCA_003695135.1 Alphaproteobacteria bacterium
GCACAGGCAAAGGCCATCCGACGAAGGACCGGATGTTCAACCGATGAGCTGTTCTCGACCATGCTGCTGAATCATATTTGAGTCGTTTGGCTATATTTGGAAAATAATTCCCCAATAAATATTTACCAAATAGGTGAAAATCAGGAACAAATTTTGCCGGCGCCGCATTTCGCGGCGTCCGAGCGCAACGCCCGGGTCTGGCCGGCAGGGTTTTGCAGGTTCTCTTAAAATTACTATACGAACATACAATCACGATTTCGGCGAAGCCTTGTGAGTTCCGGGCATTCACCTGCGTATTTATTTTGCAGTGGTCTCTTCCAAACACTTTAGCCGTGATCCTGATCCTCACCCGGCAAGGTCTTGCGGGCTTCGCGCACGCCCGGGCCGATGGGCCGAAGGGGCGGCCGGTATCAGATCGACAGCCGCTTGAAGATCGCCTCGGGGATCATGCGGATGATCAGCATGATCCAGCGCCAGAACCACGGCGTGTAGATCACGTTGCGCCGCTTCTCGATGGCGCGCCAGCAGTCGCGGGCGACATCCTCGGGGCTGGCGACGAGGAACAGCCCCGGCAGGCCCCAGGTCATCGCGGTATCGACGAAGCCGGGCTTGACGGTGACGACATGCGCCCCGGCCCGGCCCAGCCGGTTGCGCAGCCCGGCGAGATAGGTGTGCATCCCCGCCTTGACCGAACCGTAGACATAATTGCCCAGCCGACCGCGATCGCCCGCGACCGAGCCGATGCCGAGCACGGTGCCGCCGCGCCGCTCGATCAGCGGCGCCAGACGGTGCAGGACCGACAGTACCCCGCCATAGCCGTCGGCGATCATGCCGGCAATCAGCTCGGGATCCTCGTCGATCTCCTCCTGCGGCGGCATGGAGGCGATGAAGACGGCCACGCTCAGCGGCCCTTCCCACGCTGCGGCCCGGCGGGCCAGTTCGCGATGGGTCTCCGCGTCGCGCGCATCGAAACGGAACAGCTCCACCTCCACCCCGTGGCGGATGCGCAGATCGGCGGCGGTGGCTTCCATGTCCTCCATGTCGCGCCCGCAGAGGACCAGACGGAGGCCGCGGCGGGCCGCCTCGCGCGCGAAGGCCCGCGCCATGGCCGAGCTCGCGCCCAGCACGATCCAGCTACCGCTCATCCGCGGATGCCCAGCCGGCGCGAGAGGTCGGTCTGGAACCGCGCCCCGGGATCAACCCGGGCCAGCACGGCGCGGAACCGGTCAAGCTCGGGATACATCTGCGGTACCGATCCGGGCCGCATCAGCGCATCCTTGGCGAAGTAGATGCGCCCGCCGGCGGCCAGCGTCATGTCTTCCAGCCGCGCGATCAGCGGTGCGGCGGCGGCGCGGTTGGGAAAATCCACCGCCAGCGTCCAGCCCGGGCGGGGAAAGGACATCATCCCCTCGCCCGCCGCGCCGAGCTTCTTCAGCACCGCCAGCGGCGAGGCGAGGCCCGAGCCGGCGATCGCCTCCAGCATGGAGCGCAGCGATTCGGACTGCGCCTCGGGCAGCACGCACTGGAACTGGTAAAAGCCGCGCTTGCCGTAGAGACGGTTCCAGTCATGGATGCGGTCGAGCGGGAACAGGAAATCATGCAGCGGCCGCAGGCGCTGGCGCCCTTCGCGCGGGATACGCCTGTAGTAGAAATGGTTGAAGAGCCGCACCACCGGGGCCGAGAGCAGCGCGCCCGGCGCATCGAACGGCACCCGGCGCGCGCGGCCCTTGCGCCGGGCCGGCGGCGGATCGGCGGCGAATTCGGCCTCCTCCAGCACCCCGCGGCCGAGCGCCGGCCCGGTGGCGGTGGCGTCGATCCAGCCGACGACATGGCTGTTCTCCGATCCGCTCAGCCCGCTCAGGAAATTGTCGAGATCGGTCATCCGCCGCTCGCGCACATCCATGAAGCCGGCCGGCGCCGGCGTAAGGCGGAGGCGGGCGCTGCGGATGATGCCGGTCAGCCCCAGCCCGCCCAGCGTGGCGGCAAACAGCTCCGCATCGCTGTCGCGGGTGATCATGCGCGCGGTGCCGTCGGCGCCGATCAGCTCGATCTCCTCGACATGGGCGCCGAAGCTGCCGGCGAGATGGTGGTTCTTGCCGTGCACGTCATTGGCGATGGCCCCGCCCAGCGTGGCGAAACCGGTGCCGGGCACCACCGCCGGGATCCAGCCCTTCGGCACGAAGGTCCCGACCAGATCGGCGATGGGGATGCCGGCCTCTGCGCGCACCAGCCCGCGGTCGGGGTCGAAGTCGAGGATGCGGTCGAGCCGCCCGGTCAGCACCCCGCGCCCGCCCGAGACCAGCGCCGCATCGCCATAGGAGCGCAGCGCCCCCACCGCGGCGACCGGCCCGCGCCCGTCGCCGACCAGCGCGGGCAGGGCGGATGCGCGCTCGGGCCGGGCCAGCAGCCCCTCGGCCTTCAGCACCCGTCCCCAGCCCGAATACCGCCGTTTCGCCCAGCTCATGCCTGTTCCCGCAGCGCGCGCCGCGAGCGCGCCTCGGCCAGCGGGAATACGCCGAGCCCGATCACGATGGCAAACCACAGCGTGGTCACCCGGATCACCGCGGTGGCCGGCAGCGCGATCTCCATCGGTACACCGGCCAGCAGCAGAAGCCCGATCATCGTCGCCTCCGCCCCGCCCAGCCCGCCGGGCAGGCCGGCCAGCGCGCCCGAGGTCATGGCGGCGAGGAAGATTGCCACTGCCGTCCACAGCGTGACATCGGCGCCCAGCCAGCCCAGCAGCAGGTAGAGGGCCGTCCCTTCCATGAACCATCCGCCCATGCCGAGCAGCAGGGCGGGCAGGGCGATGCCGCCGCGGGTCAGCGGCGCCAGCCCCTCCGACAGCCGCCGCAGCCGCGCGAACAGCCGCCCCCAGCGCCCGACCAGACGATGCAGGAAGGTCACGCCCCAGCGCAAGAGCCGCGCATTGGTGGTGATGTAGGCCAGTGCCAGCGAGATGCCGATCAGCGGCCAGACGAAGCCCATGCCCAGCGTCGACAGCCCCACCGCCAGCGCCAGCAGCACCGCGACGGCGGCCAGCTCGCTGGCACGGTCGGCCAGGGCGGCCGGCGCAGTGCGCTCGATCGGCCAGCCGGTCTCGCGCGTCAGCCAGCGCAGCCGGACAAGCTCGCCCACCCGCCCCGGCGTGGCGGTCAGCGCGAAGCCGCCCAGATAGTGCAGGATGTCGCGTCCGAAACGGTAGGGGACGTTCAGCGCCTGGGTCAGCAGCTGCCAGCGCAGGCCGCGCATGGCGTAATTGGCCAGAGACATCAGCAGGAGGATGGCGACCTCGCGCGGGCCCAGATGCGACAGCGCCTGCACCGTCTCCTCCCAGCCGGTGGCGGCGATCGCCCCGGCCAGACC
>RFIR01000514.1 GCA_003695135.1 Alphaproteobacteria bacterium
CCGCCGGTGCTGCTGTCGATGCTGCTGGTCGCGGTGCTGGGTACCGGGCTGCATTCGGTGATCGCGGCCATCGTCATCATCGACTGGACCCGATTCGCCCGCGTGGTCCGCGCCGAGACGCGGGCTCAGAAGGCGCGCGACTATGTCGATGCCGCGGTGGCGCTGGGGCTGGGGCGCGCCGCGATCCTGATGCGCGAGATCCTGCCCAATGTCGCCCCGGTGGTGCTGGTGCTCCTGAGCCTGGAGATGGGCATCGCGGTGATCGTCGAGGCGATCCTGTCCTTTGTCGGGCTGTCGGTCTCCTCCGACACCCCGACCTGGGGCGGAATGATCGCCGAGGGGCGCCAGCTGATCCATCACGCCTGGTGGGTGCTGGTGTTTCCGCTGGCAGCCCTGTTCCTGACCGTGCTTGCCTTCAACCGGCTTGGCGACGGGCTGCGCCGCCAGCTCGACCCGGTGCTGCGGCGATGACCGGCGCCATTCTCGACATTGCCGATCTGACCATCCTGCAGCGCGGGCCGCCCGCGACGCCGGTGCTGCGGGGTGTCTCGCTGAGTGTGCAGCCGGGCCGCGTGCACGGGCTGGTGGGCGAAAGCGGGGCCGGCAAGTCGACCCTGGCACGCGCCGTGCTCGGCATCCTGCCGCCGGCGCTGCGCGTGGCGGGCGGCACGATCCGTTTTGCCGGCGACGATCTTTTGCGTATAGGCGCGGGAGGGCATGGCGGCGACATCGCGCTGATCCCGCAGGACCCGCTTTCGGCGCTCAACCCCTCGCGCCTGATCCGCGAGCAGATCTGCGACGGCATGCGCCATCAGCGCGGCATGCCGCGCCGGGCGGCGCTGGCGCGGGCGCGCGAGCTGCTTGGCGAAGTGCAGATCGACGATCCCGAGCGGGTGCTGGCGAGCTATCCCCATCAGCTTTCGGGCGGGATGCGCCAGCGGGTGCTGATCGCGGCCGCCTTTGCCACCGAGCCGCGGCTGGTCATCGCCGACGAGCCCACCACCGCGCTCGATGTCACCGTGCAGAAGCAGATCCTGCGGCTGATCCGGGCCATGCAGCATCGCCACGGCACCGCAATGATCTTCGTCGCCCATGATCTGGGGGTGGTGGCGCAGATTTGCGATGAGGTCAGCGTGCTCTATGCCGGGCTGCGGGTCGATCACGCGCCGGCCGCCGAACTCTTCGCCCGGCCCGGGCACGCCTACACGGCGGCGCTGATCGCCTGCTCGCCGCGCCATGACCGCCCCGAATCGAGCCTCGAGCCGGTCCCGGATGCGGTGTTCGAGGCGCTGAAGGCCGAAATCGCCGCCCATGACGCAAGCGCGGGGCTGGGCCCATGACGCTGCCGCTGGTTACCGCCCGCGGGATCGAGCTGAGCCTCGCCCGGCCCGCGACCGGCTTCGCGCCGGCGCCGCCGCCACTCAAGGTGCTCAGGGGGATCGACTTCCACGTCCATCGCGGCGAGACGGTCGGGCTGGTCGGCGAATCGGGCTCGGGCAAGACCACGCTGGGCCGCTGCCTGCTGCGGCTGATCGAGCCCGATGCCGGGCGCATCACCTTCGGCGGCAGGGACATCACCCATCTGCCGGCGGCCGAGCTGCGGCCGCTGCGCGCGCGGATGCAGATGATCTTTCAGGACCCGCTCTCCTCGCTCAATCCGCGCAAGACCGTGCGCGCGCTGCTGATGACCCCGTTGCAGCTGCACCAGCCGGGCAGGGCCAGCGAAGCGCGCTGCAAGGCCCTGATGGCCGAGGTCGGCCTGCCGGCGGCGTTGCTCGACCGCTACCCGCACCAGCTCTCGGGCGGCCAGCGCCAGCGCGTCGGCATTGCCCGCGCGCTCGCCGTCGAGCCCGATTTCGTGGTCGCCGACGAGATCGTCTCGGGCCTCGACGTCTCGACCCAGGCCCAGGTGCTGCGGCTCCTGAAATCGCTGGCCGAAAGGCTGGGCCTGTCGATGGTCTTCATCAGCCACGACCTGTCGGTCATCCGCCATATCTGCGACCGGGTGGTGGTGATGAACGCCGGAGAGGTTGTGGAGGAAGGCCCCTGCGATGCAGTATTCGCCGCGCCGCGCGATGGCTATACGCGCCGGCTGATCGCGGCCATTCCGCTGCCCGAACCCGATCCGGGCTGGCTGGACAGGGATGAACCGGAAAAAGAGGAAGGGGAGAGGGGCATGAAGATCGAGGGCTGCACCGCGTTTGTCAGCGGGGCCAATCGCGGCGTCGGCGCCGCATTCGTCGAGGCGCTGGCCGCGAGGGGGGCGGCGAAGATTTATGCCGCCGCGCGCGATCCGGCCCGCCTGCCCGCCCCGCCGGCGCGGGTCGAGGTGGTGCCGGTCCGGCTCGACGTCACCGATCCCGCCCAGGTGGCCGCGGCGGCCGAGGCCGCTGGCGACGTGACGCTTCTGATCAACAATGCCGGCATCAACCGGCAA
Source organism: Alphaproteobacteria bacterium (assembly GCA_003695135.1). Classification (GTDB taxonomy): domain Bacteria; phylum Pseudomonadota; class Alphaproteobacteria; order Rhodobacterales; family Rhodobacteraceae; genus J013. The sequence goes on from RFIR01000514.1 coordinate 2,438, forward strand.
AACCGCATCGGAGGCGATCGCGCCGCGGCCGAGGCGGAGATGGCGACCAACTATTTCGGGCTGATCGAGATGGCGCGCGCCTTCGCGCCGGCGCTCAGGGCCAATGGCGGGGGGATGATCAACATGCTGTCGATCCTCGCGCGCGTCACCCTGCCGATGATGGGCTCGCTCTGCGCCTCCAAGGCCGCCGCCTATGCCGCCACCCAGGGGCTGCGGGCCGAACTGGCCGGCGACGGGGTGCAGGTGCTCGCGGTGCTGCCGGGCGCGATCGACACCGAGATGAGCCGCGACTTCCCCCCGCCCAAGATGCCGCCCGCCGAGGTGGCAAACGCCGCGCTCGACGCGCTGGAGGCCGGCGCGTGGGAGGTCTATCCCGGCGAGATGGCCGAGGGGCTGCGGCAGGGGCTGGCGGCCGATCCGATCGCGGTCCAGAAGGACCTGATGAAATATCTCTGAACAGGGGGAACAGACCATGGCACTGGCCAACAACACCGGCGAATACGTCACCATCACCGCCGCCGATGGCGGCAGCTTCCGCGCCTATATGTGCCGGCCCGAAAAGGGCTCCGGCCCCGGTCTGGTGCTGTTGCAGGAGATCTTCGGCATCAACGACTACATGCGCTCGATGGCCGAGTATTTCGCCGAGGAAGGCTATGTCACCATCGTACCCGACCTGTTCTGGCGCATGGAGCCGGGGGTGGAGCTGGGCTATTCGGAGGAGGATTTCGGCAAGGCCTTCGCGCTTTACCAGAAATTCGACGTCGATCAGGCGATCGGGGACGTGCAGGACACCATCACCCAGCTGCGCGGCATGGACGGGGTCAAGGGCAAGGTCGGCGCCATCGGCTACTGCCTCGGCGGGCTCCTGGCCTGGCTGACGGCGGCGCGCACCGATATCGATGTCTCGGTCGGCTATTACGCGGTCGGAGTTGAAAACTATCTGGACGAGGCCGGCAACATCAGCGTGCCCACCGTGCTGCATTTCGCCGGCAACGACCAGTTCTGCCCGCCCGAGGCGCGCGAGAAGATCCTCGCCGCGGTCAGGGACATGCCGCATATCCGCACCTATCTCTACGAGGGGCAGGACCACGCCTTCGCCACGCCGGGGCGCGATCATTTCGACAAGCCGTCCACGCTGATGGCCTATTCGCGCAGCCTCGCCGCACTGCGCTCGGTGCTGGGTCCGATCTACAATCTCGAGGAGCTGTGGGATCTGCACTGCTATCACGAGTTCGCCACCCGCGACGTGGACGCAACCATGGCCACCATGGTCGCGCAACCTTACGTCAACCACATCCCGACCATGACCGGCGGGGTGGGGCACGACCACCTCAAGCGGTTCTACAAGTACCACTTCGTCGATTCGAACCCGGAGGACACGAAACTGATCCCGGTCTCGCGCACCATCGGCACCGACCGGCTGGTGGACGAGCTGGTGTTCTGCTTCACCCATACCCGCGAGATCGACTGGATGCTGCCGGGCATCGAGCCCACCGGCAAATATGTCGAGGTGCCGCTGGTGGCGGTGGTCTGCTTCCGCGGCGACAAGCTCTATCACGAGCACATCTACTGGGATCAGGCGAGCGTTCTGGTGCAGATCGGCAAGCTCGACCCCACCGGCCTGCCGGTCGCGGGCATCGAGACCGCCAAGAAGCTGTTCGACGAGACGCTGCCCTCCAACCAGCTGATGCAAAAGGCCTGGGCGACCAGCGAGGGCAAGCCGATCTGACCGGCCGCCCCGGCGATTCGCGCGACGCGAGCGCGGCAATCCCGCGTCGGGCTGTGACCTGGCGCACCGTTGCCGGGCGCGTCGCGCTTGTGGCTGTATCCTGCGGCGCCCATCTCTGCTATCATGGAGACAGAATGGAGGTGGGCCATGGATCGCAGAGTTTTTCTATCCGGCCTCGCACTCGCTGCACCGATCACGCTGCTGGTGGCGCCGGCGGCCGGAGCGCAGCAGGGTTTCGATCTCGTCACCGGGACCGAATTCGCGAGCCGCAAGGAGCGGGGCCCGACGCGGAGCCTGACCCAGCTGAAAGCGGACGGGCCGCAGGTCAGGGTCTATTCGCCCAAGGGCACGAAGCTGACCTCGCCGGTCGATTTCGATCTGGAATTCGTGCCGCGCGACGGCGTGCCGCCGATGATGGGCTCGATCAGGCTCGACTATGACATGGGCCTGTTCTGGAAGGATGTGACCAGCCGGCTGATGAAATATGCCTCGGTCGAGGGCAACCGGCTGCGCTGCCGCGGGGCGCGACTGCCGCCGGGCCGGCACATCCTGCGGCTGCGCATCATCGACAAGAAGCGTCGGACCACGGTAACACGGCTGGAAATCACCGTCGCCGGGTGAATCCCCTCCCGGCCCCCGGCCGGGAGAACCCTGGATGAACGAGAACGACCAGCGCGCGCTGAGATTGCTGCATCGCCGGCAGGCGCGCGCGCAGAAGGGCGATCCGGTGGCCCTTCCCCTGACCCTGACATCATCCTTTCACC
>RFIR01000515.1 GCA_003695135.1 Alphaproteobacteria bacterium
CGACTGCAGGGCGGCAACGACACCGGCTCGGGCGGCGGCGGCAACGACACCGTGCAGGGCGGCAGCGGCAACGATGTCCTGTTCGGCAATGGCGGCGACGATCATCTGCGCGGCGGCAAGGGGCACGACATCCTCACCGGCGGGCCTGGCAAGGACAACATGGCCGGCGATGCCGGCATCGACGACTTCGTCTTCAAGGCCATCGGCGACAGCGGGATCACCGCATCCACCCGCGACGTCATCCGCGATCTGGCCGCGGGCGAGCACATCGACGTCTCGGCCATCGACGCTAACACCACGGTGGGCGGCAATCAGGCCTTCACGCTCGATATGGGCGGGACGTTCGCCGCCGGAGAAATCCGGCAGGTCATCTCCGGCTCCAACCTGATCCTGCGCTTCAACACCGATGCCGATGCCGCACCGGAAATGGCGATCATGGTGCTGAACCACGGCCCGCTGGGGGCGGGGGATTTCGTGCTGTAGGGCGCTACAGGCAGCCGGCGATGAATTCGATCTGGCGCGCCCGGAAGCGGGCGGCGATGGCAAGGTCGAAATTGTCGAAGGCATGCACCCCGCCGGGATAGATGGCGAGCTCGGCCTGCCGCCCCGCCCCGGCCCAGCGGGCGGCCATCATCAGCGAATCGTCGATCAGCGGATCCTCGGTGCCGATCTGGAACAGCGCCGGCGGCATGCCGGAGAGATCGGCCAGAAGCGGCGAGACCGCCGGCGCCGCGCGGCCCGCCGCATCGGGCACCAGATTGGCGACGAACCAGGCGATGGTGGGCGTGGACAGGATGAGCTGACGCGGCCCCCAGTTTGCCACCGAAGCCGTCATGCGCAGATCGTACATGCCGTAATTGAGGCAGACCCCGGCGATGCGGTCGAGACGCCCATGCGCCCGCAGCTCGATCAGCAGGCAGGCGGCCAGATGCGCCCCGGCCGATTCGCCGCCCAGCACGATCGGCAGGCCGGGATATTCCGCGCGCACCCAGTCGAAGGCGGCGCGCAGATCCTCGATCTGCGCCGGCCAGCGGTGTTCGGGGGCAAGGCGGTATTCGGCCGAGACCACCGTCGCGCCGGCTTCGGCGGCGATGGTCTGGTTGTGCCGGTCGTAATGCGATGGCCGGCCCAGCGACCAGCCCCCGCCATGGATGTGCAGATAGATGCCGCGCGGTGCGCCGTCGGCCGGCGACAGCCGCACCCGCCTCCCGCCGGCCAGCGCGCGCCAGTCCGAACCCTCCAGCGGCCCGCCGGGCGGAAAGATGCCCCTGCCGGCATCGCGCGCGGCCCGGGTCTCCTCCACCGGGACCAGATGGGTCGGCGGCAGCTCGGCCAGGCTGCGTTCCAGCTCGCGGTTGAACTCGACGGTCTCGGGCTCGATGGCCGAGGGCGCGAACAGGGCGGGATCGATTTCGGGCATGGCGCGATGCTAGAGGATCGCCGCGACCATCCGCAAGCCCGCCGCCGATGCGACGCGCAGGGAGTGCCTGCGCGCTCAGGTCGCCAGGCTGCGCAGCCGGCGCGCCCGCCGGCTCGGCACCGACTTGATCTCCACCCCGGTGAACACATGCAGGGTATTGAGATCCTTGTCGATCACCGCGTGATCGGAGACCCAGCCGCCCATGCCGAGATAGGCGCGCAAGAGCGGCGGCATGCGCTTTAGCGCCAGCTTGAGATCGGGCTTGCGCAGCTTCAGCCGTCTGGCGAAGCGGAATACCCTGGGCGCCTTGACCCGAGGCAGCAGGCGCTTGGGGGCCAGATGCCGCTCGGCCAGAAGCGCGAAGGCGTCGTAATACTGCGCGGCCTCGGTCCCGTGGAAGCTGGAGCAGCCGAACAGCAGCTCGACCCCGTTCTCGTCGACATAGCGGGTCATCGCCGCCCAGGCCACGCGCAGGATGTCGGGATCGCGATAATCGGGATCGATGCAGAACCGGCCCATCTCGACCATCGGCGCGTCGATCGCCTGCAGCGCGGCGAGGTTGTAGTACTGTGCCGAATAGCTGCGATCGACCTCATGCCCGTTCGCCAGCGGCAGGAAGCGGAAGCAGCAGACCAGCCGGCCGGTGCGCACCTCCTCCACCAGCACATGGCGGCAGATGGCATCGAAGGCATCCATGTCCAGCCCCGATGCCCGCGAATCGCTCGCCGCGGTGTCACGACCGGCGATGAAAGTCAGATAGCGCAGCTTTTGCGCGCGCAGGATGTCCTGCGGATCGGTGCTGATCCGTGCGCGGTAGCGCGGTTTTCTCAGACCCTTCATGGCTCGACCTGAATCTCGCGAATCTGTGACCATATCGGGACGCGGTCTTGACAGCAGCGTGACAACGACACTCGACAGTGCAACGGCACATGCATTACCGACGCAGAGGCATTACCAAACCGAAAACGTATCTGACGATGACCGACCGCGAATGCAAGTGGGGAGCGTGCAAATGAGCGACAAGGTAAGGAAAACCGACGCGGAATGGCGCGCGCAGCTCGACGATCTCGCCTATCGGGTGACGCGCCGGCACGCCACCGAGCGGCCGTTCTCGCATGACCGGTTTCCCGACGGCCCGGCGCTGTTTACCTGCGTCTGCTGCGGCGCGCCGCTGTTCGATTCGGCGCACAAGTATGATTCGGGCTCGGGCTGGCCGAGCTTCTGGCGTCCCGCCGAAGGCGCGGCGATCGAGGAGCATCAGGACAATTCGCTGATGATGCGCCGCACCGAGGTCCGCTGCGCGAAATGCGACGCGCATCTCGGCCATGTCTTTGCCGACGGGCCGCAGCCCACGGGCCTGCGCTACTGCATCAACGGCGTGGCGCTGAAGCGCGAGCCGCGCGAGGAATAGTCGCCAGAGGCCTCCGCGAAACCCGGATGCAGGCGCGCATCCTGAATGGATGAGGGTTCAGCGGGACCGGATCTGTGCGCATGTAAAGTAACTAGAAGAGACCCCTGCGAAACTCCGCTGGCCAGACCCTGTCGTATCGCCTGGGCGCCGCGAAATGCGGCGCCGGGGAAGATCGTGCCTGATTTTCACCTATTTGATAAATATTGATTGGGAAATTATTTTCTAATTACTTTACGCGCGTGCAGTACACATTGGCAGAAAACGCATCTTGCCCAGGATGCCCCGTCGCGCCGGGGTTTCGCAGGGATCTCCAGAAAATAACTTCGCAATCAAGTTTTATCAATCAACAGTGAAAACAAGAAGAGCGCACGTGGCGCCACAATTTCATGGCGCTCGCGTGGAACGGTCGGGTCTGGCTGGTTGAGTTTTGCAGAGGTCTCTTCCAATAATTTTGCGCACGCGCAGATTTGATCTCTTCGAAGCCTTGTGCATCCAGGATGCCCGCCTGCATCCGAGCATTGCAGGGGTCTCCGGCCGCTATTGCTGCAGCAGCACGCCGGGATTGAGCAGATCGCCCAGAAGCTGCTGGACCACGGTCAGCTCCCTGCCATAGGTCGGCGTGGTGCGGGTGACCAGATCGATCACGCGGCCCTGTTCGATGCCGAACTGGCGCACATCCTTGACCAGCCCGTTCTCGTCAAAGGTGATGGCCACGACGCGGCGGTCGACCACCTTCGGTTCGCGATAGGCGAATTTCTCGATGGTCGAGGCGACATAGTACCAGGCATTGTCGTTGATCAGCCCCATGCCGCCGGGGCGGCCGATCTTGCTCTGCACCGTGCCCTTGGTGTCCTGACCGGGAACGAGGGTCGCAAGCTCCTCGGGCTGCGGCGCAAAGCCATGCGCCTGATAGACCGGCGAGCAGGCCGACAGCGCGACAGCAGCCGCCAGCAGCACTCCGGGCAGAAGCCCAGCCCTGATCCGTCCCTTCAGTCCCGAACCCATCATCCCGGCCCCCCGAACACACCGGCTTGACCTTGCCCGGCCCCGGTGAGACCTAGCGTGCGGCGGCGCGCACTTCAAGCAGCGCCGGAGCGAACGGGCGGCGCGGAAACGGACGGAGAGCGCAATGGTGGAACGCCGTCAGCACGGGCAGGGCGATTCGCCTCCCGGCGATGCGCCGGAGATGTCGCGGCCGCTGCGCCTCGACCGGCTGCCGCGCAACGCGCCCCATCGATTCGACGAACGCGCGACGGAAGCCGAGCGCAAGGCCATTGCCGGGCTCGCCGGGGCGATTTCGGTCGACCGCTTCCGATTCGCGGGCGAGCTCTCGCCCCGGTCCGATGGCGGCTGGGATCTGACCGCCCGGCTGCGTGCCACCATCGTGCAGCGCTGCGTGGCCAGCCTCGAGCCGGTGGCGCAGAGGATCGACGAGACGGTGATCCGCCACTACGTGCCGGGGCTGGAGGAACCGGGGCCGGATCTGGAGGTTGTCGCCGAAGACGATGAGGAGGAGGCCGAGCCCATGCCGCGCCGGCTCGATCTCGGCGCGGTGGCGCTGGAGGCGGCAATGCTGGCCCTCGATCCCTATCCCAGACGGCCGGGAATCGAACCGGCCGAAGCGGGCGCGCCGGACTCCCGCGAGGCCGACAACCCCTTCGCCGCGCTCGCACGGCTGCGCGCAGGAGAGGGTCGCGACGGGACGGACTGACCGGGCGCGCATGCTGTCGTGAACTTGTGCAGAATTGCCTTGCAGACGCCGCCGATTGCAGTATTTTCCGCAATTCCGAATTCTTGGCACCGGATCGCGATCCGCTGCTGGCATGGGCGGATCGGCGGCCGAGGGCATCTTCCGTCCGGAAACATGACGATCTGAGGACGCGACATGGCGGTTCAGCAGAACAGGAAAACCCCTTCCAAGCGCAACATGCGCCGCTCGCACGACGCTCTGCGCGCATCGAACCCGCTGGAATGCGAGAATTGCGGCGAGCTCAAGCGCCCGCATCACATCTGCGCCCATTGCGGGCATTACGACGGTCGCCAGGTCTTCACGATCGTCGAGGATCTGGATCTGGAAGACGACGCGGCCTGAGATCGGGCGCGCGCCCGGGATCGCAGGTGATGACGACTCCCCCGGCGCAGCCTCCCGGAAGCGCTGGTCCGGTACCTGGCGCGGGGAGAAGTGAGCCATGAGCCGGACTGTGGTGATTTCCGTCGACGCCATGGGTGGCGACAAGGGTCCCGCGCCGGTGGTGGGCGGCATGGCGAAATCCGCCGCGAAGAACCCCGATCTGCGCTTCCTCCTGCATGGCGATCCCGCCGCGCTGAAGCCACTTCTGCAAAAGCGGGCCGGTCTCGCCGCCGTGACCGAGATTCGCGAATCGACCAGCGTCATCGCCATGGATCAGAAACCCTCGCACGCGCTGCGCCATGGCCGCGGCAGTTCGATGTGGAACGCGATCGAGGCCGTGGCGAATGACGAGGCCGATGTCGCGGTGTCCTGCGGCAATACGGGTGCGCTGATGGCGATGTCCATGCTGCGCCTCAAGCGGGCGCCAGGCATCGACCGGCCGGCGATCGCGGTGATGTGGCCCTCGCGCAATCCCTCCGGCTACAACATCGTGCTCGATGTCGGGGCCGATCTGCGGGCCGACGAAACCAGCCTGGTGCAGTTCGCCATCATGGGGGCGGAATACGCCCGGCTCGGTCTGAAGCTCGACATGCCGCGGGTCGGGCTTCTCAATGTCGGCACCGAGGAGACCAAGGGCCGGCGCGGGCATCGCAGCGCGCTGGAGCGGCTCAACCAGATGGACCGGCAGCCCGACCGGCGGTTTCACCACGTCGGCTATGTCGAGGGTGGCGACATTACCGGCGACCGCGTCGATGTAATCGTTACCGACGGCTATACCGGCAATATCGCGCTGAAGACCGCCGAGGGCACCGCCAGCCTGATCGGCGAATTCCTCGCCGAGGCGTTCCGCGCCACGCCGCTCTCGCGCATCGCCGCCCTCTTTGCCATGACCTCGCTGCACCGGCTGCGCAAGCGCATCGACCCGCGCCGGGTCAATGGCGGCGTGTTCCTCGGTCTGGGCGGCGCGGTGGTCAAGAGCCATGGCAGCGCCGATGCGACCGGTGTGTCGGCCGCGCTCAAGCTCGCCTTCCGCATGGGGCGCGAGGGTTTCGCGAAGAAGCTGGCCGAACGGGTTGCCTCGGGCGGCACCCGGGTCAAGGATGCCGGTGGTTTCATGCCAGACATCAGAAAGGAAGCATGACCGTGTTGCGTGCGGTACCGCTGGGCTGCGGCCACTATCTGCCGCAACGCGTGGTCGAGAATTCCGAATTCGAGACCTGGCTCGACACCTCCGATTCGTGGATCCGCGAACGCTCCGGCATCGAACGGCGCTGCTTCGCGGCCGAGGACGAGCTGACCTCGGATCTGGCGATCCGTGCGGCGAAGGCGGCGCTGGCAGATGCCGATGTCCCCGCCACCCAGATCGACGCCATCATCCTCGCCACCGCGACCCCGGACGAGACCTTCCCCTCCACCGCCACCAAGGTGCAGGTGGCGCTCGACATGCCCGATGGCTTCGCCTTCGACATCCATGCCGTCTGCGCGGGCTTCATCTACGCGCTGTCCACGGCCAATGCGATGATCCTGTCCGGCCAGGCGCGCACCGTCATGGTGATCGGGGCCGAGACCTTCTCGCGCATTCTCGACTGGCAGGACCGCAGCACCTGCGTGCTGTTCGGTGATGGCGCCGGGGCGCTGGTCCTGCGCGCCGAGGAAGGACAGGGCGACGGAAGCGACCGCGGCGTGCTGGCCACCGATCTGAATTCGGACGGGCGCTATCACGATCTGCTCTATGTCGATGGCGGCCCCTCCAGCACCGGCAAGGCGGGCTGTGTCCGCATGGTGGGGCGGGAGGTGTTCCGCCACGCGGTGGAAAAGCTGGCCCGAAGCGGCGAGACCGCCCTGGCCAAGGCCGGGCTGACCACCGCGGATCTGTCCTGGCTGGTGCCGCATCAGGCCAATCTGCGCATCATCAGGAAGACCGCCGAGCGCATGGGGCTTGACATGTCGCGGGTCATCGTCACCGTGCATGATCACGGCAACACCTCGGCCGCCTCGATCCCGATGGCGCTGTCGGTTGCGGCGCGACAGAACCGCATCCGGCCCGGTGATCTGCTGCTGATGGAGGCGATCGGCGGCGGGCTGACCTGGGGCGCTGCGGTCATGCGCTGGTAGCGCCACCTGTCGTCCTGAGGCCACAGGTTCAACAAAACGCTCAAGCCATTGATATTGACTCGATTTCATCGGGCTTCGTAATGTGCAAACTGAAGTTTGATCCACGCGGCCCGGCGCCGCCATTCTTTCATGAGGGATGAAGATTGAGCGGCAAGACCCTGACAAGGATGGACCTTAGCGAGGCAGTGTATCGAGAGGTCGGCCTGTCGCGCAACGAATCCGCGCAGATGGTGGAATCGGTTCTGAAGCTGATGTCCGACGCGCTGGTGCGCGGCGAGACGGTCAAGATCTCGTCCTTCGGGACATTTTCGGTGCGCGAGAAGAACCGGCGAATCGGGCGCAATCCCAAGACCGGCGAGGAGGTGCCGATCGAGCCGCGGCGCGTCCTGGTGTTCCGGGCATCGCATATCATGAAGGATCGCGTGAACCAGGGCGTCTGACGTCGCGGTTTTCGCCATGAACCGGCCCATGAGCAAGTCTCCCCAAGCCTTCAAGACCATCAGCGAGGTCTCCGAGGTGCTCGACATTCCCGCGCATGTGCTGCGGTTCTGGGAAAGCCGGTTCCCGCAACTGCGGCCGATGAAGTCGAGCGGGGGCCGGCGCTACTACCGGCCGGAGGATGTCGACCTGCTGCGCGGCATCCGCGAGCTGCTCTACGAGGACGGGCTGACCATCAAGGGGGTGCAGAAGATCTTTCGCGAGCAGGGCCAGAAGGCGGTTCTCGCCCGCGGCCGCCGGGTGGAGGCGGCTGCAGCCGCGATGCCGGCCGGGGTCGAGCCGGCCGAGGCCCCGGCCGATCTGTGGGATGATTCGGATCTGCTGGGCCAGATCGAGCCCGGCCCCGCCGCGCCGGTCGCCCAAACCCCTGCACCGGTCGCCAAACCGGATGACGACGCGCGCCGCGGCCAGCGCCGCGAAATGATTCGCGACGCGGTGAACCGGCTCGAGAACGTACGCGCCCGCATCCTTTCGTCGCTCGACGAGGACGGGTGAGCGGGCGGCATTCCCGCTTGCGCACCGCCCGCAACTGGCTATATCAGCAACAGGTCGGGCCGTGGCGCAGCTTGGTAGCGCGCTTGCATGGGGCGCAAGAGGTCGTGAGTTCGAATCTCGCCGGCCCGACCAATTCTCCCTCCGGCCAGCTTCCGGCGCCAAATCGGGCACTGTCTTGGCCCCGCCCCCGGCCCTCATCCAGTTTTCCCGGGTCGCGCGGCCTGCGAATCGCATGAACGAAACCGTCGCATCTCCGCCCGCAGGCGTGCTGCCCGATCACGCCATCGCCCGGATGATCGCGCGTGGCGAGATCGCCGCCGATGCGCCGGTGGAAAAGGTCCAGATCCAGCCCGCCAGCCTCGATCTGCGGCTGGGCGCCACCGCCTGGCGGGTGCGCGCCAGCTTCCTGACCGGGGCCGGGCACAGCATGGAGGAGCGGCTGGCCGATTTCGCCATGCACCGCATCGACCTGACGCCGGGCGCGGTGCTGGAGACGGGCTGCGTCTACATCGTGCCGCTGCTCGAACGCCTCGCCCTGCCCGCCGATGTCTCGGCGGCGGCCAATGCCAAAAGCTCCACCGGGCGGCTTGACCTCTTCACCCGGCTGATCACCGATCGCGGCATCGAATTCGACCAGATCGCCGCCGGCTATGCCGGGCCGCTCTATGCCGAGATCAGCCCGCGCAGCTTCTCGGTGCTGGTCCGGCCGGGGATGCGGCTCAACCAGATCCGCTTCCGGCGCGGCGATGCCCGGCTCGACGATGCAGAACTGGCCCGGCTTCACGCCGAACGGCGGCTGGTCGACGGGCCGGCGCATATCCAGTCCGGCCTTGCCTTCTCGGTCGATCTCACGCCGCGCGATTCGGCGCCGGTGGGCTGGCGCGCCCGGCCGCATTCGGGGCTGATCGATCTCGACCGCATCGGGCATTACCCGGTGGCGGAGTTCTGGGATCCGGTCCATCCGCACGGGGCGGGCGGCATCATCCTCGACCCCGGAGCCTTCTACATCCTCGTCAGCCGCGAATCGGTGCATGTCCCGCCCGATCACGCCGCCGAGATGGCGCCCTATCTGGCGATGATCGGCGAGTTCCGGGTCCATTATGCCGGCTTCTTCGACCCCGGCTTCGGCCATGCCGCCGCCGGCGGCGCGGGCGCGCGCGGGGTGCTGGAGGTGCGCTGCCACGAGGCACCCTTCGCGCTGGAGCACGGCCAGATCGTCGGCCGGCTGGTCTATGAGCGCATGGCCGCAAGGCCCGACCGGCTCTACGGCGCCGATCTCGGCTCGAACTATCAGGGCCAGGGTCTGAAGCTGTCCAAGCACTTCCGGATGTGACGTGGCGCCCGCGATAAAGCGTGTCGCCCGTGATCAGGGTCACCCGCCCGGGAGCGAAGCGAACCGGGCATGCGCCCGCCCGCCCCATGGCGGGCGCATTCGCGCCCACCCGGGCGGCCGCATGCCCTTGCGGCGGTGCCCGGGATGAGCCGGATTGAACGCGAAATTCCCTGCCCGCCCGCCCTCCGCCTCAGACCGTGGCGCGGAACTGCAGCGTATAGCGGCTCTTCAGCGCCGCCAGCGCCGCGTCGGGCGTCAGCACCTCCTCGGTGACATGGGCGGGAAAGATCGCCCGCGCCCGCTCCAGCACGAAGATGTCGAGCCAGGTCTGGCGCCGGACATGGGCGAGGAACTCGTCCTCGGAACAGCCGATGTCGAATTCCAGATCGGCGCGGCTTTCATTGGTTTTCTGCACCGTCATCGGCGGCAGATCGAAGCGCGCAGAGAGGTCGTCGGCCACCGCCTGAAGCGGGCAGTAATAGATGGCGAAATAGCGTCCCAGCGCCTTGTCGATCAGCCCGGTCAGGGTCGCGTCGGCCAGCGCGTCCGGCCCCGTCTCCAGCACCGCATCGAAATCGCCATGCTGGTCGATGAAGTCCTTGATCAGGAAGCGCGCCATGCCGTTGCCGGGCAGGCTTTCCATGTATTCGGCAAAGCTGACGCCCTTGTAGAACAGCTCCAGATTCGGATCGTCGCGATTGGTCTCGGGGTCGAGCACCCGCGAGGAGTGGTAGCTGTAGAGCGAGAACAGCCGCAGCGCCGGATCGCGCAGCACCGAAAAGATGCTGGTCCGGTCGAGCCGGCGCATCTGGCGATAGCCGATATGGCCCGACAGGAACGGCACCGACTGCGCCAGCAGCCAGGCAAAGCTGTGCGGCTGCAGCGAATGGAAGCTGCGCGGCGTCTTGCCGGGGCGGACCACATTGGCGACGTGCAGATGGCGGCTGCCGACCGCGTCATAGATCACGTCCGACAGCGCGGTGCCGCCGCATTTGGGAATATGGACATAGCCGAGCTTCAGAACCGGGCGGGTGCCCCTGCGCTTGGCGTCCGGCATGGCGTCTTCCTCACATCGGCCCGGGATCACGCGCCCCGCTACTCGGCGGGCGTGCTGTCGGGTGATAGCCGCCGGCTCGGAGCAAGTCCAGATCGGCCGGGCGACACGCGGCCGTCAGTCACCGGCCTCGAACATGTCGCCCTGGCCGTCGATGCTCTCATCCTCGTCGAGATCGAGCGCCGCACCGGGGGCGGGGCGGTTGTCGAGCAGCCCCGCCTCGCGCAGCTCGCGCAGCCCCGGCAGGTCGCGGGCGCTTTCCAGCCCGAAATGGTCGAGAAAGCCGGTGGTGGTCACGAAGGTGACCGGCCGGCCCGGGGTCATCCGCCGCCGCCCCAGCCGGATCCAGTCGAGCTCCATCAAGAGATCGAGCGTGCCGCGCGAGACCGATACGCCGCGGATCTCCTCGATCTCGGTCCGCGTCACCGGCTGGTGATAGGCGATGATGGCCAGCGTCTCGATCGCCGCGCGCGACAGCCGCCGCGTCTCCACCGCCTCGCGCTGCATCAGGAAGCCCAGATCGGGCGCGGTGCGGAAGGCCCAGGCATCGCCGACCCGGACCAGCCGCACCCCCCTGCCCTGATAGCGCCGGCCGAGCGCGTCGAGCGCGGCGCGTACATCGCTGCCCTCGGGCAGGCGCTCGGCCAGCTCGCGCTCACTGAGCGGGGCGGCGGTGGCGAACAGCACCGCCTCGACCATGCGTTCCTGCTCGGCCGCCGGCAGATCCTCGAACAGCGCGCCAAGCTCGGCGGGGCCCGATTCCGCGGGATCGGTCACGGGTTCAGCCTTCCGCGCCACGCCGCACCGCGCGCAGCATCAGCGGCGCGAACACGGCTTCCTGCCGGATCTCGGCCTCGCCCCCCTTCACCAGCTCCAGCATGGCGGCGAAGGTTGCAGCGATCGCCGAGCGGCGGCGTTCGGGCTCGACGCGCCAGCCCTCGGGCAGGAAGGCCTGCAGCACCGTCCAGTCCAGCGTCTGGCCGATGAGCCCGCGCAGCCGCTCCAGCGCCTGCTCCATGCTCAGCACCGGGCGCTGCGTCACCTGCAGCGGGGTGTAGTCCTCGCGGGTCTTGACCCGCGCATAGGCGCGCAAGAGATCGAGAAGCGTCGCCTCGTAGCTGACCTTGCGCCGCAGCGTCACCGTCTCGGTCATGCCGCGGGCGAATACCTCCCGGCCCAGCCGGTCGCGCCCCATCAGCCTTGCGGCGGCGCGGCGCATCGCCTCCAGCCGCTCCAGCTGGAAGGCCAGATGCGCGGCCAGCTCCTCACCGCTCGGCCCCTCCGCCTCCGGATCGGGGGGCAGCAGCAGGCGCGATTTCAGCCAGGCCAGCCAGGCCGCCATCACCAGATAGTCGGCGGCAAGCTCGATGCGCAGCTCGCGCGCGGCGGCGACGAATTCCAGATACTGCTCGGCCAGCCCCAGGATCGAGACCCGCCTGAGATCGACCTTCTGGCTGCGCGCCAGCGTCAGCAGCAGATCGAGCGGCCCCTCGAAGCCGTCCACATCGACCAGAAGCGCCCGGGTCTCGAGAGTGGCCGTGGACAGACCGTCGGCAAAATCCTCAGGCATGGCACACCTTTCCGCCCATGGAGGCATAGCGCGACAGCGCCTCGGGCACATCGACCGGCTCTGCCGCGCGGCGTGAGGCCTCGGCCCGCAGCGCCCGGACCAGCCCGGCGCCCTCCAGCCGCGGGACCGCCGTCATGATCGCCGTCATCTCCGCCAGATCGCCATTGCAGTGCAGCACCGCATCGACGCCTGCCGCCAGGGCTGCACCGGCGCGTTCGGCAGGCCCGCCGGCAAGCGCACCCATCGAGATGTCGTCGGTCAGGAGCAGCCCGTCGAAACCGATCTCGTCGCGAATCGCGGCGATGACGGCCGGGGACTGGGTGGCGCAGCGTTCGGCGTCGAGTGCGGCAAAGACGATATGCGCCGTCATCGCCACCGGCAGATCGGCGAGCATGCGGAAGGGGTGGAAATCCCGTGCCTCGAGCTCGGCGCGCGGCGTGGTCAGCACCGGCAGGCCGAGATGGGTGTCCTGCGCCGCACGGCCATGGCCGGGGATATGCTTGATCACCGGCACCACGCCACCGGCCAGCGTGCCATTGGCCACCGCCCGGCCGCGCGCGGCCACGGCCCGCGGATCATCGCCCAGCATGCGGTTGGCGATCACCGGATGGCTGTCGGGCGTGGCCACATCCAGAAGCGGCACGCAGTTGACGTCGATGCCGACGGCGCGCAGCTCCTGCGCGATCAGCCGGTAGCGCAGGGTCAGCGCCGATTGCAGCAACGCCTCGTCGTCGATGGTCTCGCAAAGCTCGCGCACCGGCTTCCATGTGATCCACCACGGGGCGCCCATCCGCGCGACGCGCCCCCCCTCCTGATCGATCAGCACCGGCGCGTTGCGCCCCACCGTCTCGCGCAGCGCGCCGGTCAGCGCCCGCAGCTGTCCGGGGCTTTCGATATTGCGGGCAAACAGGATGAAGCCCCAGGGATCGGCATCGCGGAAGAAGGCGGCCTCCTCCGGGCCCAGCCGGGTTCCCGTGCAGCCGAAGATGATGGCCGAGGGTGCCATCAGTCCTGCCTCGCGGTGATGCAGGCCGCGCCGCGCGCGATCAGCGCCGCGCAGGTATCCTTGGCATTCGCCAGGCTGTCGAAGCCTTCCGCGCGCAGCCGGTAGAATACCCGGCCCGAGGACACGGTGCGCTGGACCAGCATGCCCTTGGTGCCCAGAAGGTCGCGATGTCGCGCAACCAGCCTGTCCCATTCCGAACGGGCAACGGCCGGCGAATCGAAGGCGCCGAGCTGGATCAGCACAGTGCCCTTGGGCGGCGTCGCGGCAGCCTTGCGCACGGGATCGGCCGGTTCGGTCTCGGTCGCGGTTGCAGGCGATGACGGTTCGTCCTGTGTCGGCCGCTTTGCGGCCGGCGGGGTGGCACCCGGCCGCACCCTTGGCGGATCGCTGCGCCGCGGTGCCGTGGCGGTGGGCTGCAGATCGGCGACCTCGATCTCGGCCGGGGTTTCGGCAGGCCCGGGCGGGACGGGATCGGAAGGCGCCGCGATCGGCGTCGGATCGGTGTTGCGCCCAGGCGGTTCGTCCGGCGCGAGCGGCGGGGCGGGCTCGACTTCGTCGGTCCGTGCAACCACCGCTTCGGTTTCGCTGGCCTTTTCGGTCTCGGACACATTGCGAATATCCGCTGCCGGTGGCGGCGGCGGCGTGGTATCGGCCGCCGGCCTGTCCTCCGGCGCGGGAGGCACAGCGGCCTTCTCCGCCTCATTGCGCGGGACGGGCGTGTCCTCGACCGGAGTACGGGCCAGCGCGATGATTTCGCCGGATGGCGCGGTGGACAGGCCGGGCGGTTCGGTCTGGGCCAGCGGCGGATCGGCGACCGGGGTCGTGGCCGGGGCAGCGGGCAGATCGGCGACCCGCGGCGGCAGTTCGACGCCGGGCTTGTCTTCTTCGGCAAGCTCGGCCGGCGGCGGCGCGGTGTGGATTGCCTCCGGTCGCGGCTTGGGCGCCCTGCCTTCCATGATGCTGGTGACCGTCAGCCCCTGATGCTCGGCCTTCATCCCGCCCGGATCCTCGGGCAGCTCCTTGGCCGGGCCGGTCATCGCCTGGATCACCGGCACCGCCATCGCGTCGCGCTGACCGATCTGGTAGGCCCAGTAGGCAACCCCGCCCAGAAGCGCGAGCGACAGCACGCCACCGGCCCATCTGGCGATGACGGCACCGATCCCGCCGCCTTCGGGCGGCGAATCATCGAACGGGTCCCGTACGGAATCCTGCATGATACTCGCCTGTTTTCTGCCACCTTATATTGTGTGGCCTACTGCTCAACCCCCAAAATGCAGCGGATCGGAAGCAATATTGCGTCCCACCGCCACCGGATGCCTATCGCATCTCTTCCGCCGGGGTCACGCCCAGAATACCAAGACCGGCCGCAATAACAACCGAAACGGCACGCACCAGCGCCAGCCGGGCGGTGGCGAGCGCCGGATCATCCTCGGTGATGAATCGCAGCGCCGGCTGGTCGGTGCCGCGATTCCAGTGCGCGTGCAGCTCCGAGGCGATGTCGTAGAGGAAGAAGGCGATGCGGTGCGGCTCATGCGCGGCCGCCGCAGCCTCGACCACGCGCGGCCACTCGGCAACGCGGCGGGCGAGCGCGATCTCGCCGGGGTGGTCGAGGCGCGAGAGATCGGCCCGGCGCAGCGCGGCGGGGCTGACGTCGAGCCCGGCCGCCTCGGCCCGGCGCATCAGCGAGCGCGACCGCGCATGGGCGTATTGCACATACCAGACCGGATTGTCCTTGGACTGTTCCAGCGCCTTGTCGAAGTCGAAATCGAGCGGGGCGTCATTGCGCCGGGTCAGCATGGTGAAGCGGGTCACGTCGGGCCCGACCTCCTCGATCACGTCGCGCAGGGTGACGAAGGTGCCGGCACGCTTGGACATCTTGTAGGGCGCGCCGTTCTTGAACAGCCGCACCAGCTGCGTCAGCTTGACGTCCAGCGGCACGCGCCCGCCGGACAGCGCGGCCACCGCCGCCTTCATGCGCTTGACATAGCCGCCGTGATCGGCTCCCCAGACGTCGATCAGCGCGTCGAAGCCGCGGGTGATCTTGTCCAGGTGATAGGCGATGTCGGGCGCAAAATAGGTCCAGCTGCCATCGGATTTCTTCACCGGCCGGTCGACATCGTCGCCAAAGGCGGTCGAGCGGAAGAGGAGCTGCTCGCGCGGCTCCCAGTCCTCCGGCAGCTTGCCCTTGGGCGGGGCCAGCGTGCCGCGATAGAGCAGCCCCTTGGCCTCGAGATCGGCGAGCGCGGCCTCGATGCGCCCGGTGCCATAGAGCGATTTCTCCGAGAAATAGACATCCATGACGACGCCGAGATCGGCAAGATCGGCGCGGATCATCGCCATCATCGCCTCGGTGGCGAAGGTCCTGACCTCATCGAGCCATTCCGATTCGGGCCTGCCGAGCAGCGCCTCGCCGTAGCGTTCCTTCAGCGCCTCGCCCACCGGGACCAGATAGTCGCCCGGATAGAGCCCGTCGGCGATCTTCGGCTCCAGCCCGTGCGCCTCGCGGTAGCGTTCATAGGCCGAGCGCGCCAGCACATCGACCTGCGCCCCGCCGTCGTTGACATAATATTCCCGCGTCACCTCGAAGCCGGCGAAGTCCAGAAGGCTCGCCAGCGCATCGCCGAACACCGCGCCGCGGGTATGGCCGACATGCAGCGGCCCGGTCGGGTTGGCCGAGACGAACTCGACATTGACCCGCTGCCCCTGCCCCATGGCCGAACGGCCGAAACCCTTTCCCTCCTCCAGCGCCTCGGGGATCACGGCGGCCCATACGCCGGGGGCGAAACGCAGGTTGATGAAGCCGGGACCGGCCACGCCGGCGGATTCGATGCGCGGATCCTCGGCGAGTTGCGGCGCCAGCGCCTCGGCAATGTCGCGCGGCTTCATGCGCGCGCGCCTGGCCAGAACCATCGCCGCATTGGTCGCCATGTCGCCATGCGCGGCGTCCCGCGGCGGCTCGACGCTGACCCCCGACAGGTCGAGCCCGGCCGGCAGCGCGCCTTCCTGCATCAGCCGCGAAAGCCGGTCGAGAACGAGTTCCTGGATCTGGGCGAAGAGATTCATGGGCCGGGCACCTGCAATGACCGGCGCCGGTTAGCACAGGGCGCGGGCGGATGCCAATGCGCTCCATTGGTCCCGATCGTCAGGTTGCCGGGGGGGCATTGTGCTGCGGAGACGCATCACCGGCGCTGTCGGGGCATGTCGCGTATTTTTCATGTTGATTAAATATATAGAGACCCTGCAAAACACTGGCATGAATACAAAGCACCGAATCGGCCCGGTTTTCAGTCATCATGATCGCGCGCGCGTAAAGTAATTAGAAGACGGTCCTGCGAAACTCCGGCGCGACGGGGCATCCTGGGCGAGACGCGTTTTCTGCCAATGTGCACTGCGCGCGCGTAAAGTA
>RFIR01000516.1 GCA_003695135.1 Alphaproteobacteria bacterium
ATCATCCGGTGCCGCTCAAGCCGGTTCACACCGGATTTACCGATCGTAACCGCGCGCGATCCGCGCCGCCATTGCCGGATACCGGTCGGGTTCCTAAGTCAGTGCTGTCCCCGGGCCGCGTCCCGGAACACCCAACACGCAAGGAACCAAGTCATGAGCTCCGCTTCGTGGCCCAGGATTGCTTTGGCCATCATCATCATCGCCTGGTCGATGCTGGCCGTCATCTCGGCGGTGGCGAACCTCGCCTCGTGAGCCTGCGCCCGAAACGGGCGCGCGCCTGCGTCGCGACAGTAAGGACGGTTGTCAGCTCTCGTTCATGATCTGCTCCTTGGCGAGCTCGCGCAGATCGGCCATCCGCGCCCGGATATCGGCCTCGCTCGCCTTGTCGCCCAGATCGGCAGCGACCTTGCGGAACACGTCCTCGTCACCCGCCTCCTGGAAATCCGCCTTGACCACGCTCAAGGCATAGGCCTGCGCCTCCTCGCCCGACATGCCCATCAGCTCGGCGGCCCAGAGGCCCAGAAGCTTGTTGCGCCGGGCCTCGACCCTGAACTGCATCTCGGCATCATGCGCGAACTTCTCCTCGAAGGCCTTCTTCCTGTCGTCGAAACCCGTCATGCCGTCCTCCGTTGAATTTCCTGGGCCGCGCGCAGAGATAAGCGTTAACAGATGATCTGCAAGGAGGCGATGGGGCGCAGGCCGGCGCGAGAGAGACGGCTTGCCCCCGCCCGCCGATGGTCCTAAAGAGCCCCATTCGAGGGGCAAGTGACCGCAAGGCCCCGCCTCCCGCACATTGGAGATCGAGATGGCCCGTCGCAGACTCGTATATGAGGGCAAGGCGAAGATACTTTACGAGGGGCCGGAGCCCGGTACGCTGATCCAGCATTTCAAGGATGACACCACCGCCGGCAATGGCGAGAAGTTCGACGTGATCGAGGGAAAGGGGGTGCTGAACAACCGCATCTCCGAACACATCATGCAGGGGCTGAACTCGATCGGCGTGCCGACCCATTTCATCCGGCGGCTGAACATGCGCGAACAGCTCGTGCGCTCGGTCGAGATGCTTCCCGTCGAGATCGTGGTGCGCAATGTCGCCGCCGGCTCGCTGTCCAGGCGTCTGGGCATCGAGGAAGGCACCCAGCTGCCGCGGCCGATCATCGAGTTCTACCTCAAGAACGACGAGCTGCACGACCCGATGATCACCGAGGAGCACATGATCGCCTTCAACTGGGCAACGCAGCAGGATATCGACGACATGATCTCGCTGGCGCTGCGGGTCAACGACTTCCTCTCCGGCCTGATGCTGGGGGTCGGCATCCGGCTGATCGACTTCAAGATGGAGACCGGCCGGATCTGGGACGGCGATTTCTCGCGGCTGGTCGTGGCCGACGAGATCAGCCCCGACAGCTGCCGGCTGTGGGATGCGAAGACCGGCCGCAAGCTCGACAAGGACGTGTTCCGCCGCGATCTCGGCTCGCTTTCCGATGCCTATTCGGAGGTGGCACGCCGGCTGGGCATCATGCCGCGCCCGGGCGAGGAGACCGGACGGCGGCAGGGGCCCAAGCTGGTGCATTGAGGCGCCGCCCGCAAGGGAGGCGCAAGGATTCGGCAATCCGCCGCGGCTAGGCTGTCGGCTCCCGGCCCCCGGCGGAAGGTTCCATGACCCGTCTGATCCTGATCCTCGCCATTCTCGGCATGTCCGATCCGGTCGCGCCGGCCCGGGCCACGGAAAACTGGACGGTGGTCGATCTCGGCCAGGCGCGGCGCGAGGCCCATTGCATGGACGCCGCCACCGCGGCGATGGAGCGGTTGCGTATCGTCTACGGTGTGGAGCGGATCGAGCGCGCGAACTGGACCGTCTATGCCTATGCCATCAATGGCGGGCCGCATGATGCGGTGATCACCTGCACCTATGGTGCCAATCTCGGCACGCGCGGCACGCTCCTGATCCATTCCGATGCCCGGCAGGTCATGGCCCGGGGCTTTGCACGCACCGTATTGCAGAGCTTTCGCGCCACGGCCGACATTCTCGAGCGGCAGTGGCTGGAGGAGGCCAAGCGCCGCAACGGGTTCTGAGCCCGGCCGCGCCTTCCACCGAACGCCGCCCGGCTGGGCAGGTGGGCACCGCGGCGGGCAATATCCGGCGCTTTGGGACGGCCTTTACGAGGCGGGCGAGTCCCGTCTCGGCGCGGGCGGCGATCTCTTGCGGTCCTGAAACCGACACGCCGGTACCGCAGCGCCCGAACCGGATCTTCCCGGGCAATCCCGCCGGACGGCCGATGGCATGGCGACCGGGTCCGGACTCGCCTCCCCACGGGGGCGCTCCCGCCCTGCGCGGCCCTTTCGGGCCGCTCCGGCCCGGGCCCGGCCCGCGGCTGCGCCGCGGGTCCGGGGGAAGGTGGCGCTCGGGCGCCCGGTATTCAGGCGGTTGTACTGGTGGAAAGGTCGGGGGACTCTGCCGGGAAGGGTTTGAGGAAGCACTGCGGCTTCCTCAAACCCGTCATCAATCATGGCGCGCCTGCACCGCCGTCAAGGGCAGGCGGCTGCGCCGCCGCTGCGCGGCCCTTGACGGCGGCGCCGGGCGCGCGATTGGTCCTGAAGAGGCTGCGGTACTTTTCTTCTCCTGTTCTCAAATATCCAGGCCCGCCGCTTCGACCCGCACAGCGGCGGCGGCCTGTGGCATGACGGCTCGGCTTTGCTTCCGCATCGCCCTGGCCCTGCGGAGGATGCCGCGCTGTAGGGTGCGCATTCATTGCGCACCATCGGAATGCGTGCCCTGCACCGGAGCCTGACACCGGCAGCGCGTCCCGGCGCCGGTGACATCGGCGCCGGTGAACGCTTGACACCGCCCCCTGCCCGCGCGAGGGACGGGGCAGGCATCGGCAGCGGACATGGCTAACGGACGGGGATCATGCGCGCACGCGTCACCATCATGCTCAAGCCCGGGGTGCTCGATCCGCAGGGCGAGGCGGTGCGCCGGTCGCTGGCCGCGCTCGGCTTCGAAGGGGTCGAGGCGGTGCGCCAGGGCAAGGTGATCGAGCTCGATCTGGCCACCGGTGACCGCGCCGCGGCCGAGGCGGAGGTCACCCGCATGTGCGAGAAGCTGCTGGCCAACACGGTGATCGAATCCTACCGGATCGAGCTCGAATGAGCGCCCGGCGCAGCCCCACCGTCCGGCGCCGGGGCAGGACCAGCCGGATGTGGTATCTGGTGATGCTGATCCCGCTGACCACGCTCGGGATCGGGCTGTTTCTGCTCTCCGACGCGGTTCGCTTCTCGCGCACCGCGCAGCCGGCGGAAGGCGAGGTGATCTCGGTCGAGCGGCAACATGGCGAGAACGGTGTCACCTATCGCCCCTCCATCCGCTATCGCACCGCGGCCGGAGAGATCCGCACCGCGCCGACGCATATATCCTCCTCGGGCTATGATTACCCCATCGGCGCGCGGGTGCGCATCCTCTACGACCCGGATGCGCCGGGATCGGTGCGGATCGACAGCCCGGTCTCGCTCTATCTCCTGCCGGCGGCCTTTCTCGGCAGCGGCTTGATCACGCTGATCGTTTTGGGCAGTCTTCGGCATCGGTTCCCGACCGGCAAGCCGGCCGAAGCCGAGCGCGACCCCGAAGCCCCGAGCGAGATCTGACATGCGCGATCCGGTTTGCCAGAGAGATATGCCGCGGACGCTCGCTCGACCCCGGCGCCGCCCCGTTCACCGGACAGGCAAAACGAGGGCAGGCGACCGCCCGGGTGGGCGCAAATGCGCCCGCCATGGGGCGGGCGGGCGCATGCCCGTGTCGGCTCACGCGACACGGGCGGGCGAATCCGCTCGGGCACCGGATGCCGAGTATCGGAGCGGGTCGGGGCCGGGCCGGCGGACATGCCTGAGATGACGTCGCCAAACCCGCCGCCGCGCCGCGCCCACCCGGGGTCGGGCACCGCCCCTGACGGCGGCGATCGGTCCGAGGCGGCAAGGGTGGCGATGCCGAATTCCATACCCGAGCGAGACCCGACATGCGCGCAGCCATTCTGAGAGCCTATCGCGAGGATCTGTCCATCGAGGAGGTGCCCGAGCCGGAATGCCCGCCGGACGGGGTGGTGCTGAAGGTGCTGGCCTGCGGCGTCTGCCGTTCGGACTGGCATGGCTGGGTGGGCGAGCATCCCCGCGTCAAGCCCGGCCAGATCGGCGGGCACGAATATTGCGGCGAGGTGGTCGAGGCCGGCCGCGACAGCCACTGGAAGCCCGGCGACCGGCTGGTCGCGCCCTTCATCCTTGCCTGCGGCACCTGCCCCAATTGCCGGGCCGGGGCACAGAACACCTGTCTCGACCAGCGGCTGCCGGGCTTCATCGAACCCGGGGCGTTCGCGGAATACGTCGCGGTGCCGCGCGATTTCAACCTCGCCCGGCTGCCCGAGGACCTGTCGCCCACCATCGCCGCCGGGCTGGGTTGCCGCGTCACCACCGCCTGGCACGCGCTGACCGGGCGGGCGGCGCTTCAGCCCGGCGAATGGCTTGCCGTGCACGGCACCGGCGGCATCGGGCTGTCGGCGATGCTGATCGGCCGGGCGATGGGGGCGCATGTCGTGGTGGTCGACATCGTGCCCGAAAAGCTCGATCACGCGCTCTCGCTGGGGGCCTCGGCGGCGGTGAATGCGCGCGAGGGCGACACTGCCGGGCGGATCCGCGAGATCACCGGCGGCGGCGCCCATGTCTCGGTCGAGGCGCTGGGGATCCCCGAGACGGTCAACGCCTCGCTCGAATGCCTGCGCCCGCTCGGCCGCCACGTGCAGGTCGGCATGCCGGTCGGCCATACCGCGCGGATGGAGATCAACATGTCGGCGGTCTATCAGGGCAATCTGGCGATGTACGGCACCCGCGGCATGCCGGGCTGGCGCTATCCCAGCCTGCTGGGCATGATCACCGCGGGGCTGGTCGATTTCTCGCCGCTGATCGCGCGCGAGATCCCGCTGTCGAAGACGGGGGCGGAGCTCGCCGCCTTCAACGGCCCGACCCCGCCCGGCGTCGCCGTCATTACCGATTTCCTGCACTGAACGCCGGGGGTGGAACTGCCGTGATACTCTCTCGCGACGCCTATCTGATGCGCACGCTGCCCGACGGGCGGCGGCAGATCTCGTGGCGCATGTGGGTGCTGGTGTTCGTGGCGCCGGTGCTGATGCTGGCCGCGGCGGCATTTTTCGCCCTGCAAAGCCTGATCGTGGTCAGCAGCTACCAGCGCACCGAGGGCGAGGTGGTCCGGGTCTATGACTGGGAGGGGTGGAACCCCCTCGATGGCGAGACCCGGGATTATTCGCCCGTCTTCCGCTACGAATTCGCGCCGGGCGACATGACCGAGGCCAGCACCGGCCAGTCCTCGCCCAACTGGAACTTCGAGATCGGCTCGCGCCACACGATCCTGTTCGATCCTGCGCAAAAGACCGATGTGAAGCTGCCCGGTTTCGAGCAGCTCTGGGCGCTGCCGGTGACGATCGGCGTGCTGGGGGCGATTCTCGTTGTCCCGGCCCTTCTGGCGGCGGCGGCGCTGCTGCGCTGGAAAAGGCGCGGCAGGGAGGCCCGCGCATGAGATCGGCGGTCATCGTCTTTCCCGGCTCCAACTGCGACCGCGATCTCGCCACCGCCTTCCGCAACGCAGGCGGCACCGAGCCGGCGATGGTCTGGCACAAGGAGACCGAGCTGCCGGCCGGGCTCGACGTCATCGGCATTCCCGGCGGGTTTTCCTATGGCGACTATCTGCGCTGCGGCGCCATCGCCGCGCGGGCGCCGATCATGCGGGCGGTGGCGGATTTCGCCGCCCGCGGCGGCTGCATCATCGGCATCTGCAACGGGTTTCAGGTGCTGATCGAGGCGGGGCTGCTGCCCGGCGCGCTGATGCGCAATGCCGGGCTGAAATTCATCTGCCGCAACCAGCATCTGCGGGTCGAAACCCGCGCCTCGCCCTTCACCCAGGGCTATGCCGAGGGGCAGGTGATCCGCCTGCCGATCGCCCATCACGACGGCAACTACATCGCCGATGCGGACACGCTGGCGCGGCTGGAAGGCGAGGGGCGCGTCGCGCTGCGCTATTGCGACGCCTCGGGGGCGGTGACGGCCGAGGCCAACCCCAACGGCTCGATGCACAACATCGCCGGCATCCTCAGCGAGAACCGCCGCATCCTCGGGCTGATGCCGCATCCCGAACGCGCCGCCGATCCCGCGCTGGGCGGCACGGACGGGCAGGCGATGTTCGAAGCGCTGGCGCAGTTGTCCGCGGCCCCGGCGGGCTGAGCGGTGCCGCCGCGTTCGGGCCACGCCATGTCGCCCCCGGCCTTGCCAACCACCGGACCGCGTGATTGAACGCCGCAAACGGGGTGACGGGCGATGCATTATTCGGCTCTTTCGATCATCAGGAACGCGCTGACCGGCCAGAAGAGCTGGACGCCCGTCTGGCGCGATCCCTATCCGCAATCGGCCTATGACATCGTCATCATCGGCGGCGGCGGGCACGGGCTGGCCACCGCCTATTACCTGGCGAAGAATCACGGCCTGACCAATGTCGCGGTGCTGGAACGCTCCTATCTCGGCTCGGGCAATGTCGGGCGCAACACCACCATCGTGCGGGCCAATTACGAGATGCCGGGCAACGAGCCCTTCTATGCCCATTCGCTGAAGCTGTGGGAGGGGCTGGAGCAGGATTTCAACTACAACTGCATGATGTCCCAGCGCGGCGTGCTGAACCTTTGCCACACCGACGGGCAGTTCGACGCCTTCGCCCGCCGCGGCAACGCGATGCGCATGCATGGCGAGGATGCGGTGCTGCTCGATCGCGAGGGCGTGCGCCGGCTGTGCCCGTTCCTGGAATTCGACGATGTCCGCTTTCCCATCAAGGGCGGGCTGTTGCAGCCGCGCGGCGGCACCGCGCGCCACGATGCGGTTGCCTGGGGCTATGCGCGCGGGGCCGACATGCGCGGGGTCGATCTGATCCAGAATTGCGAGGTGACCGGCATCCGCGTCGAGCATGGCCGCGTGCAGGGGGTCGAGACCAGCCGCGGCTTCATCAAGGCAAAGAAGGTCGGCATGGCCGTCGCCGGCCGCTCGGGCCAGGTCGCGGCCATGGCCGGGCTGCGCCTGCCGATCGAGAGCCACGTGCTGCAGGCCTTCGTCTCCGAGGGGCTGAAACCCGTCATCCCCGGCGTGGTCACCTATGGCATGGGCCATTTCTACATCAGCCAGTCCGACAAGGGCGGGCTGGTCTTCGGCGGCGATCTCGACTTCTACAACTCCTATGCCGCGCGCGGAAATCTGCCCACGGTCGAGCATGTGCTGGAGGCCGGCATGGCTATGTTTCCGGCCATCGGCCGGGCGCGGATGCTGCGCAGCTGGGGCGGTATCATGGACATGTCGATGGACGGCTCGCCCATCATCGACCGCACGCCCATCGAGGGGCTCTATCTCAATGCCGGCTGGTGCTATGGCGGCTTCAAGGCCACCCCGGCCTCGGGCTGGTGCTTCGCGCATCTGATCGCCACCGGCAATCCGCACCCCGTCGCGACCGCATTCCGGCTCGACCGGTTCGAGACCGGCCATCTGATCGACGAGAACGG
>RFIR01000517.1 GCA_003695135.1 Alphaproteobacteria bacterium
ATCCCGGGCTGGCGGCGGGGGCGGTGGCGGCGGGCGGCACGCTGGGCATACTGATCCCGCCCTCGGCCGGCTTCGTCATCTACGCCATCCTGACCGAGGAAAGCATCGGTCGGCTGTTCATGGGCGGGGTCCTGCCCGGCATCCTGCTGACGCTGCTCTTCATCCTCGCGATCCGGATCGTGGTCGGCCGCGCACCGGAGAAGGCGCCGCAGGCGGCCGAGCGCGCGCGGCTGGGCGAACGCTTCGCGGCGCTGATACGCGCGGGATGGATCATCGGCATCATCCTGCTGACCATCGGCGGCATCTATATGGGCGTGTTCTCGGCCATCGAGGCGGCCGGCATCGCCGCCGCCCTCGCCCTGGTGGTGACGGTGATCCGCGGCGCGCTGACCCGGGCCAATGTCGTGGACGTGTTCACCAACACGCTCACCTCCTCGGGCACGCTGTTCATGATCCTGTTCGGTGCCTTCCTGTTCAAGACCTTCATCGGCTTTACCGGCATCACCTACGACATGTCGCTGTGGGTCGAGGCGCAGGGCTTTTCCGCCAGCCAGATGGTCGTCGCCTTTCTCGCCCTCTTCATCCTGCTGGGCATGTTCATGGACGGCTTTGCCATACTGGTGCTGACCGTGCCGCTGGCCCAGCCGGTGCTGGAGGGGCTGGGCGTGGACATGATCTGGTTCGGGGTGCTGATGGTGATCGTGCTGGAGATGGGGCTGATCTCGCCCCCGGTCGGCATCAACGTGTTCGTGGTCAAGGGCATCGCGCCGGGCGTGCCGCTCAACACCATCTTCCGCGGCATCTGGCCGTTCTGGTTCGCGATGCTGGCCGCGGTGATCCTGATCGTCGTCTTCCCGTCCATCGCGCTGTTCCTGCCGCAGACCATGTTCGGCTGAGGCGGTGGGCCGTACCGAGATCATGCGACCGCGCGGATGGGCACGAATACATCCGCCGAGAGCGTGTCCGGGCCGATCTGCACCACGTCGAGTGGCAGCGTCCGCCCGAGGCGGCGCGAAGCGCCCGCCTGTGGGGCGGGCGGGCGCTGCCCGGGCTGTCGCCCGGGCGGGTCCTCGGGTTGAGCTTGTTTCAGGCTGGATGGGGACTAGCTCAGGGAGCGGGCGGGCGCATGCCCGGTTCGCTGCGCGCCCCGGGCCGGCAAGCCCGATCGGGCACGAGCGTTCCAATGGCTGTGCCCGCCCAAAGGCGAGAGGAAGCACGGGCGCAGGCGCCTCACGCCCCGCTGGCGCGGGCAAGAATGGCTGCCGGATCGCCGGTCGCGCCGGCCCAGGCCACGAAACCGTCGGGCCGCACCAGGATGACGGGGGCCTCGTAATCCGCGCGCTCGCCGGCAAGGCTGTCGCAGACGATATCGACCGGCACGCCCGACTTCGCAGCGGCCGCAGCGAAGCCTTCGGCCATGATGCCGCCGGCGAAATCGAACAGGGTGAAGCCGCGCCCGAGCGCCTGATAGGTGGTCCGCCCGTCCGACAGCGCGCGCGGGGCCAGATGATGCCCGGCCCGCGCCGTGAAGCGATGCGCCCCGCGCGCACTCGGCGCCCCTGCCCCGCCGATGATCGGCGAGCCTTCGTAATTGGGCTCGAAGGCGAACACCTCCACCGCGCCTTCGTTGCGCGCCGCCCATTTCGCGGCGAACGCCTCCGGCTCGCGCTCCGGCGTCCAGGCGCGCAGGAAGGCGCGGTCTTCCTCGATGAAGCGCTGGATGAAATCGGCGGCGGTGGAGGCAAAGACAGGGCGGCGTTCGGCATCATAGCTGTCGAGCAGCCCCGGCCCGGCCCATCCGGCCAGTTCCGCCGCCAGCTTCCAGCCGAGATTGCGCGCATCCTCGAAGCCGGTATTGATGCCGAACCCGCCATAGGGCGGATGGCTGTGGCAGGCATCGCCGGCGATCAGCACGCGGCCGGCGCGGTAACGCTCGGCCAGCGCGAAACGCAGATCCCAGAACCCGACATGGCGGAGGTCGAGATCGAAGCGCGCGCCGACCGCCGCGTGCAGCAGGGCGGCGAAATCGGTGTTCTCGCGCGTGGACGCGGCCGGCACGGGGGCGTGAAAGAACCATTCGGCCTCGCCATCGACCCGGCCGAGGAAGCGCCAGTAGCCGTCGAGCTCCGGCGCCAGCGCGTTGTAGAAGGCGCGGCGGGGGTAACGCGCGTCCAGAAGCGCGTTCAGCTCCGGCGAGCGGAAGACCAGCAGCACCATGCGCCGGTCGTGATCGCTCAGCGTCTGCGTGATGCCGGCCGCCGCGCGCACCGCCGACCGGCTGCCGTCGCAACCGACCAGCCAGCGCGCGCGCAGGGTCTCGCTGCCGCCCCCGGCCGATGCGATCTCGGCGGTGACGCCCTCCCCGTCCTGCGCCAGCGCCGTGAAGGTCCGGCCATAGCGGATCTCGAGCGACCTCAGCCCGGCCGCGCGGACACGCAGCACGGCTTCGGTGCGGTATTGCGGCATCCGCTCCACCGCCTGGCCATAGAAGGGCTGCACGCTTTCGCGCGGCATGAATTCATGGACGTGATCGCTGAGGATGGTGCCATAGGCGACGAGTCCGCCATTGGGAATGTCGCGCGGCGCGATCCTTGCCGCGCGCATCTCTGCCGCGCAGCCCCAGCTGTCGATGTTTTCCATCGTGCGCTGGGTCATGTTCTGACCCTTGGGAATGCGGTGCAGCTCGGTGCTGCGTTCCACGAGCGCGACACGCACGCCCCGCTGGCCGAGATCGATGGCGAGGCCCAGCCCCACCGGGCCACCGCCGACCACGATCACGTCATGGGTGAACTCCATCGCTGCGCTCCGTCACGCCGGCCGCATCCCGCCGGCCGGCGCAGCATCCCCCGGAATGCCGGCCCCGGCAAGCCGGTGCTGGTGCATCTCAGCGGCCCGAGGGGCTTTCGGCCGGGCTGAGCTTCCTGCGCGGCCCCAGCCGGAAGCGGTCGGCGGTGGCGTATTCGCGCAGGCCCACCCCGGCGGCAAACTCGCCGAAGACCGGTCCGTGCTTGAACAGATGGCCCGAGCAGCCCCCGGCCAGCAGCACGTTCCCGTGCTGCGGGTGGAAATCGATGATGAAATGGGTATCGGGGGTGATGATGATCTGGTTGAACTTGGAATCGACCACCTTCTGGCCGACCAGACCGGGAAAGCGGCGGTCGATGTACTGGCGCGTGCGGGCGACCATGCTGCGGCGGATGAGCCGTTCGTCATTGTCGAGATCGATCTTGTCGGGGATGACCACCGCCGCCTTGACGCCCGAGCCCTCGACCGAAGGCAGGCCGAACGATCCCATGCCGTGGTCGATCCAGCACGGCATGCGGGTGAGGTCGAACATCTCCGAACCGTCGGGCGTGGAGTGATAGAGCACGTTAACCCCGGCGACCACCGAGATCGGCTTGACCGTGCGGGGGAACATGTCGGCCATCCACGGGCCGGTGGCGATCACGATCAGATCGGCCTCCAGCCGCCTGCCGTCCAGCATCGGGTATTCCTCGCCATCGGTGACCACCCTGCCGCGGCGGACGGTGCCGCCCAGCCGACGCAGCAGCGCCGCGCCGGCGATCAGCGAGCGATGGGCCATGATCATGCCGGCTTCGGGTTCGTAGATCGCATACTTGATGTCATCGACCTTGAACTGGGGAAAGAAGGTCGGGATGTCGACGCCGGCATAGGTCTGGTAGGGCACGCCCAGCGCATCGAAGGTCTCGCAGGTATTGTCCTCCCAGTTGCAATGCCCCTCGGTGGCCAGGATCAGCGTGCCGCATTCGTAGTAGAGCTTCTGCCCGGTCTCCTCCTCCAGCTCCAGCCAGCGCAGCCGCGCCTCGCGCGCCCAGCGGGTGTAGAAGACGTCGCGGCCGTGGATGGAGCGGATGACGCGGTTGTAGTCGGAAGAGGTGGCGCGCGCATGGCCGGGCTCCCAGCGGTCGACCAGCTCGACCCGCGCCCCGCGCCGGGCCAGCGCGATCGCCGTCATCAGCCCCGCAATCCCGCCGCCGACGACGATCACCTCCGCTCTGCGCATTGCTTTCCACTTTCCTGTTGCAAGATTTTGGATTCTGTATACAGTCCACACAAACCGAACACAAAGTTTTTGCGACCGACGGGGAGAAAAAAGTGAGCCAGGACGATTTCAGCCTGCCGGCCGGCACGCATACGGTTGC